>JARRLM010000243.1:0-4272 GCA_037386985.1 Acidobacteriota bacterium
CAATCCTGAGTTCGGGTTGGCCCTTTTTTTGTTCAAAACATTTAAAACAAAGAGGAGTTTTAAAATGCAAGAAAATTTTAATAATGAAAAAGTTATCGACAATGTGAATGGGGAAGCAGCAAGTGTTGAGCTTCCTGAAAATGTAACCATAGAGCCACAAGAGGAAGAGCATATGCATCTGAAGCATATTTCTGATTCTTCCTCCTTGGTGAGGGCCTATCTTCCAGTTTCCGACGACCAGGGACAGCTTCTTGGGGACCTTGATTTGGAACGCCAGGTCAAAGAGTTCTGTGACCGATACAAGGACCTGAGTGCCGTTAATGAGCCTGACCCAGTTATCCGGGAAGCCAAGGAGTTGGTAACAAGATACACCTTGAGGGTAAACTTCGTTGAAAACAGTCTCCGCGGTACCATTACAAAGTATCGCATCCGAGAGGGTATGCTTTTCAACATTATGAAAGAACTTATTACTCAAAAGGACATCAAATGGATGGCGTGGTTCAAGAAAAACTTTAACCAACGTGAGTTCAGATCGGTGTCGGATTACATGAAACTGGCTCGCATGAAGAACATCATTCGGTATGCGGTGTTCGGTAAAGAGCGCCTGATTCAGCTTGAAAGACAGCTGAGCGATGAGCAAAAGGAGCAGGAAGATCCTATCGGCGCCTTTCTCGAGGAAAACGGCATTGATTTCAATCCCGAGCAGGAGACAGATGATCGGGAGCTTCGCATCGAGGCGGACATCGCCATCAACATGCGAAAGCTTCACAAGGTGGAAATCACCGAGATCCCCAGGGAACTGGTCGAGGCTCTTGTCAGAAATGGACGAGACCTCGAGAAATCCCATATCGAGGAGCTGAAGCGTGCCCAACAGGTACCCGACAAGGATGTGGTCGAGTACATGAAGACCATCATCGACAAAAATGGGAAACCTGAGCCGATCATGACCCCTGCTCGTAAGGCTGAGGGATTCAAAAAGACGGCCGATCGGTTTCTCAAAGCAGTCAATACCGCCCTCGGGGACCGCGAGTATGTCCTTCAGTTCGACCGTGGGACGTACGACCTCCTGAAACAAAAGGTCCTTGATCTCGAACGGCTGATCCAAGCCAACTAACCACAACAGGGCTCCTGCAGAAATGCGGGGGCCCTTTCTTTAAAAGGAGACGATTGAAATGAAAATTTACCACGCAGACTTAACGACTGAAGCCCTTGTCGCGTACCGGAGACATCATCCCAGTAAGAGTGTCCGGGCCCTATTGTCCTATGGAAGGCGTGATGCGAATTTCAGCAAAATGCTATCCTCTCACAGGTCTAAAGTAGATGAGCTTATACTGGACTCTGGTACTTTTACCCTGAACTCAAATCCGGCTAAGTATGCCGACAAGATCACGTTTGATGGGTATATGGCATATTTGAAAATCCGAGCGCATGATTTCGATTTTTACTTCAATTTCGATGCTGACTTTTCAAAGTCCGGCTTCGACAATAATTTCGCCTATCAGCTCGACTTGGAACATGCCGGATTGAAACCAGTCCCGGTTGTCCACGACTGCTATGGCGAGGAGATCGATATCTACATTGACCGCGGTCATAAGCTCATCGCCATTGGCTCAGGGGAACTGAAGTATGCCGGGTTGGACGAACTGCGACATATCGTAGACATATGCTATCGGAAAGGAGTCAATGTTCATTTTCTTGGGTGCACCCGCTATCGAAAACTAGCATACCTGCCAGTATCATCGGCAGACTCGACGACATGGCTCAGAACAGGTTCCTCTGGAATGATTTTTTACTGGAACCCCTTAAAATCAGGTTACGATAAACTGGATAAAATCACGATTGATGACAATGTACCAAAGAGAATAGTTAAGTGCCATATCCGGGATTACATGTTTCGCGATCAACTCGAAGAGTATTTGCACCGGGACCTTAACATGTCTCTCGATGACCTGATGGGGAAAAAGAAGTATCTATACAGAGCGGTTGCCAATATTCACTATTTCGTATTGCTGGAGGAACTTATTAACCAAAAACATCGTGAGCAGGGATTCAAATAAAGTTTCAATTCGCAGTTTCCTGCAAATCAAGGGCCAATCTTCATTTTGAGGGTTGGCCCTTCAATTTTTCAAATCATAGAAAGGAGAAATAAAATGTCAAATTCATATCTTCAAAAACAAAAATGTTATCCATTTATAATTCATGCAGCTCCACATTGGGGGAATGAACCGCTTTTCCCCACTCATACCCATGGGCTAACAGAAATCGGAATGCCTGAATTTATAATGGATCCATTGGCATTCGGAGGTCCGGGGAATGGGGCTCGAATAAATTATTCTTTTGATTACTTTATGAATCCCAAAAATAATAATGAGCTACAGGAAGTATTAAATGACAAAGTAATTAAATTGCAGGCCGCTAAGCTTAGTTCTAATTTAAAGGGCGAATCTTACACTTATTGTTTTCGAGAAGTGCCTGCAACCTTTGAAGCTGTGAACCAGGCTTATGTCATTCCTGGTCCAGGTATTAAACCAGGAATGCGATTTATCCAGATCTGGGTCGATGGCGACGATTACGCCCTTACCGATGAATATTATCGCGGCGGAGTAACCTGGTAGTCTTTATTTAAACCGCTTTTTTAATTGTTGATGGAGCCAGTCGTTAATATGCGGCTGGCTCCAAATTTTTTGAAGAAAGGAGCTATTGTAATGAAAGATAAAAGTTCTACAAAACTATCAGACAAAATTAAGTCATGTCTTTATGAATTGGATTTTCACGAAATGGACGAAATAAGCGAAAATGACTCGCTTAAATTGATAACGGGAGTTCAAGATGATGCTCTATCAGTGCTAATGGAAATTGACTGTCAGTTAAAAACAAACGCAGTCAACCTGAGATTGATCCCTTCATTAGAATTTAAATCATCGGATATGCTCGCATTCTATCAGCTCATAAACACATTAAATGGCACTCTTATGGATATCGGTCATTTTTCCATAAATGAATCCGATAAGGGATTTTTGTTGCAGACTTCGATTGATTATTCGGCCGGAATATTCGATCGGGAGCAAATGATAGAAAGCATTAAGAGAATTGTTCAGCAGGGACTTGAAGGATTCAAGTTGTTAATGGAAATGCTGAATGGAGATCAATGCCCGTATCAAATGCTGGCAAGCTACATGACAGAGATGCGCGAAAACCTACAGCAAGATGAAAAAATTATTCATTAAGGGAGGTGAATACAATGGATTTAAATCAAGCAAGAATTTTAATAGCACAGATGCAGGCCTGTTTTAAAGAAATAGGGGTTCCTTTCGTTAACGAATCTGAAATACTTAATCAGGCGAATTGCACTGATACTATTATGTTTCGATCATGGCAGTCGAAAAATGACCATTTGGCAGAAATCGTGACCAGCCTATTTATCGAGCCCAATGTCGTTGAGGTTTCTATAAACTATCGCGAGGAAATTGATAGATTAAATGAATCCGACTTAGAAAAATTGTTTCATCTGCTAAATGCGTTCAACAATTGGGATGCTGCATTTTATTGGCTGCTATTACCAAGAGACAATAAGCTGAAATTTCGGTGGGCCAATCTTCTACCTGCGAGACATTTCAGTGACAACCAATTTAAATCGGTGCTAAAGAGATTTTTGAATCAAGGGCCACAGCACTACTCGTATATAAGGCGTTTGATTTATAATAATGAGGATCCAGACAGGCTATTCTCAAAAATGCAAGCTGAGTACTGAGCTGTATATGAATATCAGTCGATTCATTTCCTGGGGCAATCTCCGTGATGGGGGTTGCCCCTTTTCCTTCAGTAGTTCACTTCTTAAACCCCAGTTTTAAACTCACCTCCAAATATCTCTAATCTGCTTTTCCTTATAGAACATATATACACAATCCACATAGGAGGTAATAAAACATGAATAAAACTAAATCAGTCCCAATGATGATCAGCCTGCCGAAAGAGGTGAGGGACAAACTCAGGATTATGGCAGCGGAGCAGAATATGAAAAATCCAGATCAGGTGACATCCGGCGCGACCATTGCAAAAAATTTCATATTAGAAGGTATTGATCGTGATGAGCACATGAAAATGGCGCTTAGTCCGGATGATGCCATTGATAACACATTGGCAAACAATAACAGAGAGGAGGACACCATGTAATGACAAACTCAAATTTAATTCAAAACCAACAGCAATTTGAAACTATCGCCACGGACTTTTTCCACACGCTATTCGAATCCAGCCTTCAATCCAACCGCG
>JARRLM010000244.1:0-3863 GCA_037386985.1 Acidobacteriota bacterium
GTTTTTCGATGGGACTCGACCTCAGCTATTTGAAAAGTCTTCGGTCTCTTTCAATGCTTTCCGATACGGAAATGTCCAACGCTTTTCGCGCGAACTCTTTAGACTCAAATTCAGCCGCGCCTTCCATCGAAACCCTTGTTCATGTTTTGATTCCCGGAAAGTTTGTAGATCACACGCACCCCGATGCCATCCTGGCTGTTTCCAACCAGGCCGATGGAGAAAAACGGCTGAAAGAAGCTCTGGGAGAGACGGTCCCACTGCTTCCATATTATCCCTCCGGATTCAAGCTGGCTAAAGCCGTTGCCGAAGTTCTGGATTCAAATCCTGCCACAAGCGCAATTGTGTTGATGCAGCATGGTCTTGTAACCTGGGGAGCAACAGCCAAAGAATCCTATGAAACAACCATCACCCTGGTTCACAAGGCTGAAAAGTATATTTCACGACACGCACGCACCGCCCCTCGTACAAAAGGCGCGCGGGCGTTACAGCTTGCCCGAAAGAGATTTATCCGGATTGCGCCCATCATCCGGGGAGTGCTGGCTCAGCCGACCGGACAGCAGGACCGTCCATGGGAAACATCCATCATTCAACCTTTAATAAACAGGGAGATACTGGATTTACTGGATTCGGGAAAAGGACGGGAAATCGCTTTAACACCTCCCCTGACTTCAGACCACTTGATCCGCACCAAAGCTTTTTATCTGTGGATCGAAAACCCGGAATATGAAGATCCATCGAAGCTCAGGTCGAAACTAACCGAAGCCGTCAACGATTATGCTGAAGCTTATAATACCTATATCGACAGGCATTCGAATAGGATGCCCGCAGGTGTGAAGCGTTTGGATCCTCTTCCCAGAGTCATTCTCCTACCGGGGATGGGAGCCATCTGTATCGGAAAGAATGTAAAGGATTCCACCATTGTCAGGGATATTACTGCGCATACTCTCTCAGTAAAACGACAAATTGCTGCAATGGGGGTCTACCGTGGATTGGATGAAGAAGATCTTTTCGACATGGAGTATAAAACGCTCCAGCATTCCAAACTAAAACAGAACATATCACTCCCCCTTGAACGAAAAACCGCTTTAATAACCGGGGCGGCGGGCGCCATCGGATCCGGGATTGCACAGGAGCTTCTGGAGCAGGGATGTCATGTTGCCGTCACGGACCTGGAAAGTAAGTCCCTGTCAGAATTGGGCGAAGAACTGAAAAATCAATTCGGATCCCGTGTTCTGGACATTCCTATGGATGTCTGCGTCCCGCAATCCGTGTCTGAAGGATTCAATTCAGTCATCAACACCTGGGGCGGAGTGGACATCGTGATATTGAATGCCGGGATAGCGCATGTCTCGGCGCTCGAAGATATGAGCCTGGAAGCATTCCGAAAATTAGAAACGATTAATGTCGACGGGATCCTCAACATGCTCTCCGAGAGTGCCCGGCTCTTCAAGCTTCAGGGCACCGGTGGAGATATCGTATTGATATCAACGAAAAACGTTTTCGCGCCGGGTGCTCGTTTCGGCGCCTACAGCGCCACAAAGGCGGCTGCACATCAGCTGGCGCGTATTGCCAGCCAGGAGTTTGCGGAATTCGATGTGCGCGTGAATATGGTCTCGCCCGATGCGGTCTTTTCTCATGGAAATCGCAAATCCGGGTTATGGAACAAAATTGGCCCCGACAGAATGGCGGCAAGAGGGTTGAGCGCTGAAGGGCTTGAAGAATATTACCGGAACAGGAATCTTCTTAAAGCGAGGATCACGGCACGACATGTCGCAAAAGCCGTTCTCTTTTTCGTCACACGTCAAACTCCGACAACTGGGGCCACTATTCCGGTCGATGGAGGCTTGCCCGACGCAACACCAAGATAGTGGCTGGAGTTTGAGGTTTGGAGTTTGAAGCTTTAGGATGCAGGAATGATAGGATATTTGAAAGGCCGGCTTCTTCGCAAGAAACCCACAACCGCTATACTGGATGTCAATGGAATCGGTTATGAAGTATCCATTCCACTGACCACGTTCTACGAACTCCCGGGTGAAGGAAACGAGGTTTCTCTGAATATTCATACGCATGTGCGGGAAGACGCCCTGCTGTTGTTCGGTTTCCACACACAGAGGGAAAAGGACTTTTTCCTGAAATTGATCTCCATCAGCGGCATCGGGCCCAAACTGGCTGTTGTCATTCTCTCCGGAGCTCAGGTTGAGGAACTGGCTCAGGCTATTTCAGAAAGCAACCTGGCCCGTCTGACTGCCATCCCGGGAATCGGGCGTAAAACTGCGGAAAGAATGGTGCTCGAACTTAAAAGCCAGATAACATCCTTTCTGCTACCCGAACAGGTTGAAGCAGCACAGGAAGGAAAATCTTTCGGTACGCTTGAAGAGGATGTACTATCGGCATTGGTCAATCTGGGCTATCCCCGCGCGTCGGCAGAAAAAGCACTGAAAGCGTCTCTTCGCTCCGAACAAACAGACCGGAATTTCGAAGATATTCTGAGGAACACTCTGCAGCGCCTGTCGGGGTAATGCATTCTACGATATTGATACAGCATGGCAAAACACGCACCGAATCCCACAATACTGAATCCTGCTCCCCAATCAGAGGATAAGTCCTTCGAGCAGAGTCTGCGCCCGCAATCCCTGAAGCAATACATCGGACAGCAAAAAGTCAAAGACAATATCGAGATCAGCATCCGCGCAGCCCTCAATCGGGAGGAGGCACTGGATCATGTTCTTCTGTATGGCCCGCCGGGACTGGGAAAAACAACCCTCGCAACTATTATCGCAAATGAAATGAACGTGAATATCCGCACAACCAGCGGGCCTGTGATCGAAAAGCGCGGGGATCTCGCCGCGCAACTGACGAACCTCAAGCCGAATGATATTCTATTCATCGATGAAATCCACAGACTGCAGCCTTCCATCGAGGAAATCCTGTACCCGGCTATGGAGGATTTTTATATTGACATCATTATCGGCGAGGGCCCCGGGGCGCGCAGCATAAAGATGCCCCTGCCTCGTTTCACCCTGGTGGGCGCCACCACAAGGGCGGGGCTGCTCACGGCTCCGTTGCGCGGGCGTTTCGGCATCATCCATCGTCTGGAGTTTTATAACAACCAGGACCTGCAGATAATTGTCCGCCAGTCCGCCCGAACCTTGGGTGTGGATATCGACGACGAGGGCGCTCTCGAAATCGGATCGCGCAGCCGGGGCACCCCACGAATCGCGAACAGGCTTCTCCGGAGAGTTCGGGATTACGCGGAAGTGAAAGCCGACGGACATATCAACCGTTCGGTTGCAATGGATGCCCTGAAGATGCTGGATGTCGACGTCTACGGATTCGATGAAATCGATCGCAAATTGATGTTGACAATCCTCGAAAAATACAACGGGGGGCCCGTAGGCGTGGGATCCCTGTCTGCTGCAATCAGCGAAGATGTGGATGCCATCGAGGATATTTATGAACCCTACCTTATTCAAGTCGGCTTTATCGACAGGACACCCCGCGGCCGAATGGCAACCCGCAAAGCATTTGAACATTTCAAGATTTCACTTCCTTCTGATCAGAAAAACTTGTTTTGATCTTCCGCAGGTATTTCAACTTCAAACGGTCCATTTCTTTTGTCTCTTTTCAGATATAGAACGGATAGTATACTCTTCAGCATATGGAAAATTCAGCTGCGTCTTCATCCAAAATATTCCAGCTGCACCAGGCAATTGAAACTGTTGTCCGGGGAAAACCGGAGGCGATCAGACTTTCACTGGTCTGTCTGCTCGCAGAAGGACATCTGCTCATCGAGGATGTGCCCGGCGTTGGTAAAACAACCCTGGCGCACACACTTGCCCGGGTACTGAACTGCTCGTTCCGCC
>JARRLM010000244.1:3886-8150 GCA_037386985.1 Acidobacteriota bacterium
TTTGCTTCCTTCGGATATACTTGGAGTTTCCATATTCAACCAGGCGAACCAGTCCTTCGATTTCCGCAGGGGGCCGATATTCCATAACATCATTCTGGCCGACGAACTGAACCGTACAACCCCCAAAACCCAGAGTGCGCTTCTTGAGGCCATGAGCGAAGGAAATGTAAGCGTCGACAACAGTACGCACACACTGCCCCGGCCGTTTATGGTCATTGCAACTCAGAATCCTATCGAACACCACGGGACTTACCCGTTGCCGGAATCGCAGCTGGATCGATTCCTGTTACGTATCAGAATGGGATATCCGGAAAACGATGCCGAGAAAGACATTCTTCGCAGACAAAACCGGTCCCAGAATCGGGACCGTCTTCAACCCATTATGCAGGCGGAAGACATCCTGGAAGTACAATCCCTTGTTGATACGGTTAGAGTCGATGATTCTCTGCTCGACTATATCATGACTATTGTTGAAGCTTCGCGCCACTCGGAATTCCTGCATGTGGGAGCCAGCCCTCGAGGTTCACTCGCTCTTCATCGGGCGGCTCAGGCTCTCGCTTTTTATGAAGGGCGCAACTACTGCATCCCGGATGATATCAAACGTCTTGTTTTACCCGTCCTGGCGCACCGGGTGATTGTAAGCTCCAAGTATGTATCTCCGTATAAACGAAGTGAAGAAGCTGAGGATATTCTTTCGGAAATACTTGAAAATATCGATGTGCCGCTGTAATCCGCGCTTCTCAAGAAGTTGGGCAAGGAAATAACAAAGACAAATGAAGACTCGGAGTTTACAGCAACAAAGTTCGTCCTGACAGTTAAAAAGAAAAGTCGTTCGCAAACCTAACGGACTCAATCGGTATGAATATTAAATTCGCCAACCACCTGTTCCCACTTTCCTTCACCATTACGTTTCAGGGGTTTCTGTACCTTGTCGTGGTCATGGCCTTGGCTTTTTCTGCACTGAATACATCGAACAACCTGCTGTTCCTCATTCTTGCAACCATGATATCGGCCGTTATCGTCTCTAGCGTTTATTCCAGGGGTAGCCTGAAACAGGTTTCCCTGTCTCTTCAAGTTCCGGAAAATGTATTTGAGGGAGACAGGGTTCCGGTAAAAGTATCCATCAAGAATATCAAACGCATTTTCCCTTCGTTTTCAATCTGCGTTGAAGACATCGACAGAAAAACATCTCCTGCCGTTATAACCCTTTTTAAAAAACTTATCAGACGGAACCCGGGAATCAGCCGGGATACCGATGGGATGAGATTCCACCCTTCCGCTTATTTCCCTGTTCTGCGGCCGGGAGAAACACACTCGGAATTAACGTTTCAGTCTTTCCCCCGCCGGGGACTTTTCAGACTGGAAGGATTCAGGATATTCACCCACTTCCCTTTCGGCCTCTTTCGCCACAGTGAGGATATCGAAGTAGATGGAGAAGTGCTTGTTTACCCGTCTGTAAAGGATATCTCCTCGTACTTCCACCGGCTTCCCTTTCTTCCCGGATTACTGGAGGGTATGCAGAAAGGACAGGGCGAGAATCTTTTCTCCATACGCCCCTATATGGAGGGGGAAAGCGCGCGTATCATCGATTGGAAAGCGACGGCAAAAACAACAGAGTTGATGAGTCGTGAATTTGCCAGGGAGCTGGATTGTAAATTCTGCCTGATCCTGGATACACTGACTCCCCAAAAGCCGGAACATGAATATTGGGAGGAATTTGAAAAAGCGGTTTCCCTTAGCGCCAGCATTGCCGCACATTTCCTCGGCCGGGGAGCCGGGGTTGAGTTCCTGACGCCATACTCCTACATACCGCATGGAACAGGTATGGATCATCTCTACCGTATACTACGGTTCCTGGCCAGCGTGGACTACACACAGGTCTCAAATGAAACCGGTTGTCCTCTCGAGCAAAGTCATCATCACCCTAAAATCCGTAACGACCATGCCCTGAAACAGATCCTTTCCGATAAAGTATTCAAGATCATTCTTACCTCCAGGAATCGAGAAACCTTTCCATCGTTTATCCGGCGTTCCTCCCATTTGATTTTCTTTAAAGAACTATGACATTCGAACGGTATTTTAAGCTATCTTCCTATTTTACAATCGGAGCCGGATTTGTGGCAATCGCCGCTGCCGGAAGCCTTCACTGGATCCCCGTTTTTTTATTCGTCTCCGCTTTGATCGGCAGTTGGTTTATCGATACAGCCCGGTTGCGGGAACGAATCCCTGTATGGTTTCTGAACTGTCTCAGTATTGTCTGTTCCCTGTTTTTCGCAGTAGACGCAACTCTTCTGTCCCGTTCATTTTTTATGGCTGCCATCCATTTCACCTTTTTCGCAGCGATACTTAAGCTTCTAACGCTGTCGAAAAACCGGGACTATTTCTTTCTCTACCTGATAAGCTTTGCCGAACTTCTGGTGGCTGCAACCCTCACAGTCAACCTGGTATTCGGAATCTGTTTTCTGATATTCCTGTTTTCCGGCATCCAGACTTTCATCCTCTTTGAAATGCGCCGCAGCAACGCAAGAATTCAGAACAAAATTAGCATACGTCCGTTTGTCGCTCCAAGAGATCCGCGCAGAACCGACACGGAGCTTTTTTCTCCATTTCCGGTCAGACTCCTTTCGGCTACGAGCATCGGAATAACACTGCTGATTCTTGTCGTAGCACTCCCCTTGTTCATTCTCCTGCCCCGCATTGCTTCCGGATTCTATAGACAGCCGTCGGGGAAAACACAATTGGTCAGCGGATTTTCCGAGAGTGTCGAGCTGGGTCGAATCGGAAGCATTCAACAATCCGATGCTGTTGTCATGCGTGTTCGGACATCCTTCCCCCCGTCCCGAACACCTGTCGATTTAAAATGGCGGGGACTCGCCTTTGACCATTATGACGGCCGTACCTGGAAACGAAGCAACCCCGTGTCATACCCAGTTCCCGTCCAGGAAGGGTATTTTAAGCTGGAAGACACGACGCATGGACCGGAATTGATGCAGCAGTCTTTTTTCCTCGAGGCGTTATCCACAAACGTCGTCTTCGCCGCTCACAAAGCTCTGGCTGTTTCAAGGGAAACGGGATTCCTTACCCGCGATTCTGAAGAAAATCTGTTTGTACGCCCCCATATTCAGAGGAAACTAAGCTACGAGGCTATTTCCGATACAAGCCGTCCAAACCTGGCGCTTATCTCCGATACAGCAGCCATCCCGGCGAATGTAGAAGAAACCTGTCTCCAGCTGCCACTGCTCGACACAAGAATCGGGAAACTGGCAAAACAGGTAACAGCATCAGCTGAAAGCAAATATGAAAAAGCCAAAGCGCTGGAACATTATCTCCGCTCTCGGTACTCCTATAGCCTGGAACTCAGCGGGACTCCAGGATCTGCAGATCCTATCGCCAAGTTCCTTTTTGACACCCGGGAGGGACATTGTGAGTACTTTGCCTCTGCAATGGCGATCATGCTCCGCTGTATTGGCATTCCGTCACGCCTGGTAAATGGATTCCGTGCCGGTGAATACAACCGGATCGGCGACAATTGGATCGTTCGGCAATACCACGCCCACAGTTGGGTTGAAACGTATCTTCCCCCTTATGGCTGGATAGAATTTGATCCCACACCCGCGCAGAGTCTCCATCCTCAAACGGCATTTATTCGATTTTTTACCGATCTTGCAGATGCCTTCGATCTCTGGTGGTGGGAAAGAATCGTGAATTACAACTCTTCCAGTCAATACAAGGCAGTCGTTTCCCTGCGTTCCCTATCGGATGGAATTATAAATTCAGTCGGAAACATTGTTTTGCATACCTATGAAGAAAGCAGAAAAGGTCTGGCATGGATTGTTTCCCCTCAAGCCGTTTCTGCCCGGTGGGATGTATTGTACTGGGGAATTCCGTTGATTTTTATTATGGCAATGACTCTGGTCAGGCCTTTGCGAAGGCGTATCCTGAACCGGATTCGCCAGGTCCTGTATCGAAACAGGCCGCGTCTCTATGCCGGCAGCTTCTACTCCGAAGCACTGGAAATGTTATCGGAACGGGGGATAGTACGAGCGCCGGGACAGACTCCGATGGAATTTGCCCTGACCCTGGAAAACCATCCGGCGGGAACTCCTTTGATCACCCTAACCCGGCTGTACAACGTCATCCGTTTCGGCCCGCCGGATGCAGCCCCTCGCAGCAGGAAAGCAGAAGAACTCCTTCAATCCCTGCGCATCTCATTATCCGATTAGAAAGAACTACTCGGCATCCCAGCCGGAAGGGGTCTCGCGCG
>JARRLM010000245.1:0-4258 GCA_037386985.1 Acidobacteriota bacterium
GCGTTGCTCATATACGCCGTAACCGGGCTGAGCCACAGTGCCGGCACGCTGGAGCGGATTGCCTGGAGGACGCTGACCTTGGAGAGGGCTTTTAATATACGAGCAGGTTTTACGGCTGACGACGACCGGCTGCCCGACAGATTCTATACGCAAAGCCTTGAAATCGAAGGCCGTTCCCTGGTGTGCGACCGCGATGCCTTCAATCAAATGCATCAGGAGTACTACTATGCCATGGGGTGGGACGGAAATGGACGCCCCACGGAAGAAACGTTCAGGGAGCTTAGTCTGGAATACCTTCTGCCCAACGGGGTGTCCGGAGCAGGGAAGGCCTTGGCCGTATCCGGGACATGAACAATGAAGGAGAAAAAAGAAATCAATCCTGTCTTTGAAAATTTCCACAGAGTCGGCGACGCACTCCGCCGCGTAAACGGAAACAACACGCATAGCGGCAATTTATCGGCCAGAGACCCGGAGGATCCCGGGCGGTTCTACACAACGGCATCCGGTTCACAGATCGGCGCCCTCATCCCCCGGGATATTGTTCCCATAAGGTTCAAGGAAGTAAGCTGGGGCGACGGCAGGGCATCGACGGAATCCAACATTCACCGAAAAGTCCTGAGCCTGCCCGGGGTGAATGCGTGCATCCACTGCCATCATATTCTGTCCACTGTCATGTCTTTCGACAACAGGGACCACCAGCTTTTTCTGAAATATCTCGGGGATGATCCGCAGGGAAACCAGGAATTTATCTTTCAGCCGGTCGATATTCACGGCGCATCCATTATCGGCGCCGTGAACGCAGCAGCCTACAAACAGCCGGTCGGCTCGATCGAGATGGAGAACAGAATCCCCAAATACCTCTCGGAGTCGCCTCTGACTCTCGTCAAGGGGCATGGACCCTTCACCCGGGGTTCTTCCCTCGAGGAGTGCCTTCTGCACTTGAGCGTTTTCGAAAGCAGCTCAACCCTGGCGCTCAATCTGGCCCGCCGCGGCATCAGGCTGCAGGCAATCCAAAATAAAATAGCGGAAAAGGGGCCGAACTCTATATTCCCGACCTATCCCGGCTGGAAGATCCACTCGAACCTGAAGGGAAACAGAGTGGAAGATGAATCCACCATCCGTGAATTCAACCACTGGTCGGCATATATTTTCGACATGATGATCGGGGCCTTCGGCACCGGATCCATGAGCCGGAAGGTTACGGCGGAAGAGATGGTGTTCTGCCCCATGTCGGCGATTCCGGATGGAATGGATCTGAACCTGATTCGGACATCCACAAGGATAACGGATGAGGATGACTTCGAACTCATGCTCCATAAATTAATCTATTCGAATACCAACTACACGACATGCATCATGGCGTCCAATCCGCTGGCGACGGCGGAAGGAATGGCCCTTCTGGCAGGCAGGTTCGGCATGGAAGCTCTGCTCGGTGAGTCGCCCGACATTTCCTATTCCCGAGAAAACCATCCTGTGGTGGCTCCCATCGACGCGGAGGCTATTTATCTGAATCCCCGGCTTGGACTGGTGGACAGCACTCATCTGAATAACCGTTCTTCGAAAAATCCTATCCTCAACATGCTGAGGTGGCACAAGGGCTGCTGCGTGGTGGGAGGTTTCGGCGTCGTTGCAACCGGCGACACCACTCTGGAGCAGGCCGCCCATAATCTGGCTTCGGCTGAGAGAATAGGGAAATTCAGGATAGACGTTCACATCAACGAAAAGCTTCTGGGCGGACCGCCTCTGGAATCCTTCGAGCCGAAAACTATTTAGGCTGATCCATGGATAAAGAGAAAAGAATTGAAAAGGCTTACGAAATTGCCGGGGAAGTGTATGCCGAAATCGGTGTGGATACCGAACGCGCCCTGGACCGGCTGGACCGCACGCCCGTTTCGCTGCACTGCTGGCAGGCCGACGATGTCGGCGGATGCGAACATCCCGATTCGGCACTGGCAGGCGGGGGAATCCAGACCACCGGCAACTATCCCGGCAAGGCGACAAATCTCCTTGAAATCCGGCAGGACCTGGACAGGGCGTTTTCCCTGATACCCGGGAATCACCGCCTTAACCTGCACGCGATGTACGGCGATTTTGGTGATCTACGGGTGGAACGCGACCGTATCGAGCCTGAGCATTTTCAGTCCTGGGTGGACTGGGCCAGGGACAGGAACATCGGGATGGATTTCAACTGCACGCTTTTTTCCCACGAAAACGCGGATTCCGGCTACACACTTTCTTCCCTGGACGACGGAATTCGCCGGTTCTGGATCGAACACGTGAAGCGCTGCCGCGAAATCGGCGCCTACATCGGCAGGGAACTCGGCAGTCCGTGTATCCACAATATCTGGATACCGGACGGATCCAAGGATGTATCGGTGAACCGGTATCTCCATCGCAGGCTGCTCCGGGAGTCTCTGGACACTGTCCTCGGCAACAGATACGATCCGGACACGGTTAAGGATTCCGTGGAATCCAAACTGTTCGGTATCGGAGTGGAAACCTATACGGTCGGATCTCATGAATTCTACCTGGGATACGCTGTCGAGAACCGCCTCCTGCTCTGTCTCGACATCGGGCACTTTCACCCCACCGAACAGGTCTCGGACAAGGTGTCGTCCGTATTCCAGTTTCTGGATGAGCTTCTGCTTCATGTCACACGTCCCGTTCGCTGGGACAGCGATCACGTCGTAACCCTGAATGATGAGGTTCGCGCTCTGATGCAGGAGATTGTGTGGGCCGAGAAGCTGGACAGGGTGCATATGGGTCTGGACTTCTTCGATGCCTCCATCAACCGGATCGCAGCTTATGTGACAGGAACCCGGGCCACACAGAAAGCCCTGCTGCTGGCCCTGCTCGATCCGGTTGATAAGATGCGCGAGTATGAAAATGCCGGGCGTAATTTCGAGCTTCTTACGCTGATGGAAGAGGCAAAATCGAAACCGTACGGGGCCGTGTGGGATTATTATTGCCTGAAGAAGAGTGTGCCGGTCGCGGAAGCGGTCATTGCTGAAATCCAGAATTACGAACATGACGTGTTGAACAAGCGCAGTTCCTGAAAATAATCGGAGTCGACAGACTTGCCGCGCGCTCAAACAGACAAATTTCTTGCTTTTGATATCGGCGCTTCCGGTGGCCGCGCGATCAGCGGAGCCCTGGCGGACCAGAGAGTTTCCCTGAAGGAGATTCGCCGGTTTCCAAACAGCATGACGCACATTCACGGCCGTTGCCACTGGAACGTCTATCGCCTGTTCGAAGAATTACTGGGAGGGTTGAAGGATGCTTTCGAGCAGGATGAAATGCCGCTGTCTGTCGGGATAGACACCTGGGGGGTGGATTACGGGCTGCTTGACGGATCGGGCCGTATCCTGGACCTTCCCTACGCCTACCGGGATCACCGGACGGATGGGGTCATGGAAGAAGTCTTCGGCCTCATCCCGAAAGAAGAACTGTACGCTCTGACCGGGATTCAATTCCTGCAGTTCAATACCCTTTTCCAGCTCTACTCCGCTCAGAGAGACCGGCTGCCGGCGATGAAGATCGCCCGCGATCTGCTTTTCATGCCCGACCTGCTGAACTACCTTCTCGCGGGAGTCAAAATCTCGGAATTTACCATTGCAACAACATCACAGCTAATGAATCCTCAAACAGGACAATGGGAACCGCAGCTGTTTCAGGCCATCGATGTTCCTGTAGAGATCATGCAGGAGATTGTTCCCTCCGGCTCGATCCTTGGGAAAGTAGCGGATCCTGTTGCAAGGGAATCCGGTTTGACCGGCGCGGATGTCGTGGCCGTCGCCTCCCACGACACCGGTTCAGCCATTGCCGCCATCCCCGCAGAGGACGATTCTTTCGCTTATATCAGCTCCGGCACATGGTCTTTGATGGGCATAGAGTCCGAATCTCCCGTTATCTCCCCGAAATCGCTGGAGTTGAACTTCACGAATGAAGGGGGAGTCGAAGGCACCTGGCGGGTTCTCAAAAACATTATGGGGTTGTGGCTGGTCCAGGAATGCCGGCGGTACTGGGCCGGCTCCGGAGCAACTTACTCAGATGAGGCGTTACTGTCACTAGCCATGTCTTCGAAACCTTTCAAGTGCCTGATCGATCCCGATCATCCTTCACTGCTGAATCCCGGGAATATGCCGGAGGCCCTGAGCGGACTGGCCCGAAGCGCCGGGGAACCGGACATGGACAATCCTGCAGAGTTTGCCCGCTCTATTTTTGAAAGCCTGGCATTCCGATACCGGCAGACGCTCGA
>JARRLM010000246.1:0-4249 GCA_037386985.1 Acidobacteriota bacterium
CTGAGATACTCCCAGTTTTTCTAGTTTTATAAAGGAATTTTGATTGAACGACAACGTCCTTGGAGTGCGGGAGCTTGCTCCCGCACTCCAAACCTTCAACGGGAAACCCCTATTTTAAAACGCCTCCATCGTTAAAGCCGAAAAGTCTCCATCAACGGGGGTCAACCGGTACCGGTAGGAATACGGTCGATTGCCGTCTATGCGATATTGGGGAAGTGGAAACGCACGCCCGGACCAGCTGTCCACGCCGCCCACGCCCATCTGCTTCAGGTCCAGATTCAAATATATCTGCGCACGACGCCTTAGCTTGAATGAGTAGTCCGCTTCGTCGATTTCCTGCTGGTAGTAGTGCAGGGCGCTAACACTCAGGAGGGGAGAGCCGACTGCCAGCAGGCCGGTACCCCTGTCATTTGTGAGAGCCACCCAGCGCACATCCACCTTGTTGCTGTTTTCCTGGGGTTTTGAAAATTCATTCCACTCGTCTTCGACCGTGGATCTGTATACTCCGACACGCTCGTAATTCCGGTCGACATAGGTTGCCACCGGTCCGCGTCCGTACCAGGTAATATTTTCCAGCTCGGGCGCCAGGATCAGCTCCGTTCCGAATCGGGGCATCATCGGGATCTGTTCTTTCCCCGGAGTGTAGGAGCATTCAACCGTCACATTCCCGTTGCCGTAGACAATGTATTTCATTTCGTATCCGGAGTCGACTCCGGCCAGTTCCCCACGGACCGTGATGCGGGCGGAAGTCTCGTCAATCCTTTCGATCACGCCTTCATCCGTTTCCCAGGCGGCTCCCTGTCCGCGCCAGACCGTATAGTCCGGGGACAAATCCCCTGAAGACCGGTAAGATGAGGATCGTAAGCCTCCGCTGTCGTTGTCCGTCATGGCCCGCCAGAAGTCGGGAAGCGGGCCGCGATCGAGCAACCGGACGCTTTTATAGGCATAGTTGGTAATTTGGCCGAGATTCGTGTCGAAGGTCAGGGTGAAGTCGCGGCCTGCAAAGAGCACCTGGCCGCTCTCACCTGAGATGACAAGACGATCCATGACTTCGGGGGATTTTTGTCCCGGTGTGTTTGCAGGAAGCTTGAACTGTTCCCAGGAAATTTCATGACCCTTTCTCGCCCACGCAGTCCGGGTCTTTAATCTGAAACTCAGGTTGAGCCAGTATTCCTTTCCGGGTTCCGGAAGGATTTCGGGCAGCTCGATTTTGAATTCCCTGGTCTTGTGTGGTTCAATGTCCAGTTCCGGCAGCATCCCCTCGGCGATAGTTTCCCCGTCAGCCTTCACCTCCCATCGGCCTTTCGCTATTTCTTTGGGATTGATGAAGTCATACCAGTTCTTTATCTGGATGAGGCCGGACTTCAGGTCCACGGGTGAAGCGTGAAGGTAGCGGTGGACGTACTTGATTGCCCAGAGCCCGGCATGGGGGTTCCGGTCCGCTCCTACCAGCCCGTTCATGCAGAAATTGTTGTCGTTATAGATCCGGGCGGGATTTTCCCACCAGCCGCCGTAGGCGATGAACGTATCCATGCCCGACGTTTTCCTGTACTCTTCCGGGACCGGCTGTCGGATTCCCTGGTCCGCCCAATCCCACACAAAGGCCCCGATTGTATTCGCGCCCGAATAGAAGAAATCCCAGTATTCTTTGAGAGCGCCGTTGCTGTTTCCCATCGCGTGTGTGTATTCAACAAGCATGAACGGTTTGTCGGGCCGGCTTGCGGCGCGTCTGACGGCTTCTTCCGGTGTGGGATACATCCAGGAGCTGATGTCGGTGTGGGAGGCATCGTAGCGGCTGTTGCCTTCGTAATGAAACGGCCGCGAGGGATCGCGCTGCTTGGACCACTCGTATACGGCCGCAACGTTGGGGCCGTCGCCCAGTTCATTTCCCATGGACCACACAATGACGGACGGATGATTTTTGTCGCGCTCCACCATTCGCTCGAACCGGTCCAGGTAGAGAGGTTCCCATTGAGGATCGTTGGTTAACCGATTTCTGTTGTTGAGGCCGTAGAAGTGACATTCGATGTTTGCCTCGTCGATTACGTACAGCCCGTAATAATCGCACAGGGCGTACCATTCCGGTGCGTTCGGGTAATGCGAGGTACGGACGGCATTGATGTTGAACTGTTTCATCAGTTCGATATCGCGTATCATCGCTTTACGGCTGATGGTGTGCCCCGTGTCCGGATCGACCTCGTGACGGTTGACTCCCTTAAGAAGCACGCGTTGTCCGTTTACCCAGAGAAGGGAATTCCGGATCTCGACCTTGCGGAATCCTATATCGGCGGGAATGATTTCGACGGGATTTCCTTCGGAATCGTTCAAGGTCAGCAGCAGCTTGTACAGGTTGGGTGTTTCTGCGGACCATTTCTTTACATCCGGCACGGAAATAAAAAATTCAATTTTCCCTTCCGCCATATTGGTGGGGAGCTTCCAATTCCGTCGGGATATCGCCTGTTTGCCGGAGGAATCCAGCAAATCCAGATTCAGGGACCCGGGGTTAAGGTCTCCCGTGTAATTGATGATTTCCGCCCGGACCTTCAGCGTTGCGTCTCGATAATTGGAATCCAGGTCGGTACTGACTTCAAAGTCGCGAATGTGCTGATTCGGGGTGCTCCAGACATAGACATTGCGATAAATGCCGCTCAGGTGGAACATGTCCTGGTTTTCAATGAAAGAGCCGTCACTGTAGCGGAACACTTCTACTGCAATAAGGTTGGCTCCCGGCCTGACGTATCGGGTAATGTTGAATTCGGCATCCGTACGGCTGTCCTCGTTGTACCCGACCTTCCGTCCGTTTACCCAGAGGTTGAAAGCGGAGTCCACGCCGTCGAAGTGCAGGAAAACCTGCCGGTTTTTCCAGTCCGCCGGAACCGTGAAATCGGTTCGATAGGATCCGACCGAGTTGCGTTCTGTCGGGACTACAGGAGACCCTCCTGCATTCATAGGAAAGGGATAACGGGAGTTGGTATAGATGGGAATATCGCATCCCTGAAGCTGGTAATTGGAGGGTACCGGAATCGTCCTCCACGGGCCGTCATCATAATCCGAGCGGTAGAAATTTGCCGGACGCCGGGCAGGGCTGTCGGCGCAGTGAAATTTCCAGATTCCGTTCAATGACCGGAACCATGGGGATTGCTCCCGGTTCCCGTCTATCGCCTGTTTGGCGGATGGGTAAACCATCATTGTGGCGTGCGGCTTCTCGACATTCACTTTGAATACGGAGAGGTTGTTCCATTCAGGCCGTTCCTGTGCGGAGATTGCCAGGACACAAAATGCTGCTAAGAGTGCGGGAATTTTATAACGCATCGGATCCTCTCAGTCTGCCGGGTGCTTTGGCATCATGATATTTCACCATTCAGAATGTGACTTAGGCAACTGGGCGGGATTATACATCATTTTCCGCTACATGTTGGAACGTTCATACATTGAATTAATGCCGACGGCATCTTTGCGCGTTGGACGTTCATAGTTAACAGTGAACAGTTTTGAGTGAACGTTCCAATGTTCAACATTCAACGGTTATGGATGAATGATTTCATTCAACGCCTCTAAATGTTTCTCAAAGGCCTTTTTCCCTTTTGGAGTCAGACTTATAAAGCTTTTTGGCTTTTTATTGACGAATGATTTTTCGATCAGAATATACTGTTTTTGTTCCAGTTTTCCTAAATGGGCACCCAGATTTCCATCCGTCAGTTTCAGGACCTTTTTCAAATAGACAAACTCTACCTGGTCGCCTGTTTGCAATGCAGCCAGGCTTGACATAATTTTCAGGCGAACCGGTTGGTGTATGATAGCGTTCAGTTCAGCCATATTCACCGCCATTTCAGATAGGGGCGCAAGCCGACTAGAAAAAGTGGCGCTGCCACAGAAGATGCCAGCCATACATTGATATTCCCCGGAAACACATAAAACCCGAAAAGGATAAGCGCCATTATAGTAAGGCTGTACCATAAGGAACGCTTGTCTTCATACAAAGCTCCTATCAGAAACCAGCACAGCATGGGTATGATCGCCGTGTGGGCTTTTATTTGAGCCTGCGTGTGAAAGCCTGATGAAGGAGAAAGAACAAACATGCAAAGGACGCCGTACCCACAGACCGAAATCCAGATAAGAAGATTTTTTCTTACCAGTTGTTTCGATGTTTCATTCTTGACGCGAACCTTCTGTTTGCCATGGTAATGAATAAAAAACGCAGTGCCGGAATAGCCGACCGCCATCACGGCCACCCAAATCCATAGTTCGT
>JARRLM010000247.1:0-4249 GCA_037386985.1 Acidobacteriota bacterium
TCATCTGAGTGCGTATAACAGCACCCAGAGCCCGAACCATGCAGTTTCAGGATTTCCACAGAATTGTGAACTTTGTCATAGTACGACACAATGGCCCGGGGCTACCTTCAGTCATAATTCGACGGGATTTATACTGTCAGGATCACATGCTTCGACGGATTGCATTTTATGTCACGATAACAACGTTTTTGCAGGTACGCCAACGCAATGTTCTTCGTGCCACCTGGCTGATTATAATGGAACCACCGATCCGGCGCATTCTGCAGCGGGATTTCCACAGGACTGCTCTATTTGTCACAGTACAACAGCCTGGCTTGGAGGGACTTTCAATCACACGACGGCTACGCAATTCCCATTGACGGGTGCACATAATTCTTTGGGATGCTCTGCCTGTCATTCCGGAGGAGTCTATGCCGGGCTGGAGCAAACCTGCGTTTCATGTCATCTTGACACGTACAATACAGCAACCAATCCGAATCATTTGACGGCTGGGTTTCCTCAAGAATGTTCCGTCTGTCATACGACTACAGGTTGGACGCCGTCGGATTTTGATCATAGCACTCAGACCTCCTTCACACTGACAGGAGCGCACACAACTGTTTCCTGTGCAAACTGTCATATAGGAGGTCAATACGCAGGAACGCCTGACAGTTGTTATGCATGCCATCAGAGCGCATACTCTGAAACAAACAGCCCGAACCATTCAGCTGCAGGATTTCCAACAACATGTCAAACTTGTCACACAACGACACAATGGACCGGGGCTACTTTTGATCATACGTGGTTTCCCGAGGATCATAGAAGTGCAAATACGTGCAGTGATTGCCACACGAACTCCTCCAATTACACGATATTCAACTGTTTGGGCTGTCATACAAAAACAAAGACAGATTCCCACCATTCAGGACAGAGCAATTACGTGTATAACAGCGCCAATTGCTATGCGTGCCATCCTACAGGAAGAACTTAGCCTATGTGTGAGAAACAGTACCTGTGTGATGTAATCCGAATATTTCGGAATCAGCGTTATTGCAGCAGAAAGAATCGGTGTATAGCCTATTTTCTGACAGTCCTGGCATTTTTAGTTTTATCCGGAAACTGCATCCTGGCGCAGGAAAAAAACGATGTCATCCAAAATGGCTTTCTGGTCAAATATGTGACCGCAGAGGCCGTTTACCTCCGGGGGGGACATGCCGTCGGTTTATCGGTTGGCCAAAGGCTCGAAATTAAAAGAAATCCCGAGAATACCTCCGAGGATCCGGGAGTCTCCCCAGGCGAAACGCAGCTTTCATCCCCATCGACAAAAACCATCGCATGGATCGAGGTTGTATCGGTCGCCAATTCCTCTGCAGTCTGTGAAATTAAAACATCCGATGGCGAGATCCAACCTGGAGACATTGCATATTTTTCGGATGCGGAATTGAAGAGACTAAATGCCGATCGAGCTGCTGCAGAATCGGAGAAGTATCCCCAGGTGATTTCTTTCACTGAGGGCAATCCCCTGGAGGAAGAAGCGCGTGCAAGCGTTTTAACAACGCCGCTGCCCGAGGTAAATCGGATGCGCGGCCGCCTGGGATTGGAATACAACACCATCATGGATCCAAACGGCGCGGGAATGAATTCGAGGCAGATGGGAATCCTAGCAAGAATGGATTTTACACGGCTGGGAGGAACTTATTGGGATTTTAAAGGTTACTATAGAGGGCGCCTGACTTCTCGAACACGTGATTCGGATGATGAGACTCTGACTGACCTGATCAACAGAACATATCATTTGAGTTTGACCTATAATAACCCGCAGTCTGGCTGGGAAGCAGGATTTGGAAGAATGTATCTTCCCTGGGCCAGCAGTCTGGGAACCATCGACGGCGGTTATTTCGGACGCCGGATTGGAAAGGTTACAACTCTCGGAATATTTGGAGGTTCCGCACCGGATCCCACTTCCTGGGATTACGACAGGGATCGACAATTGGGCGGTGTGTATGCAAATTTCAATGCAGGCCATTTTGAATCCGTTCGCCTGACAAGTACAGTCGGACTGGCTCTGAGCGGAATTCGCTGGAAAACCGACCGTCAATACGGGTTTTTTGAAAACGGTCTCTTTTACAAGCGATATTTATCCGTTTCCCACAATCTTGAAGCGGATTTATTGAAGGACACTTCACTTTCCGGGGAGAAGGAAATTGCAATCAGCCGTAGCTATCTCACCGTACGATTTCAGCCGATCCGTTTTATAGGTTTTGACTTCAGCCATAATTACTTCAGGAATATTCCCACTTTTGACTCACGCCTTATTGGTACGGGTCTTGTGGATAACCTTCTTTTCGAGGGTTTTAATGGCGGAATCCGGGTTCAATTGCCATACTCCATCCGGCTTTATTCAAACCTGGGCCGCAGCCAGAGAACGGGCAACACAAACCCATCCCTGAACCGTACCTATGGCGTGACTTTCGGGCAAATTGGCCCCACCGGAATTCGAGCGGATTTTCGCTATTCAAGCTTCGATAATACTTTCGGCAAAGGTTTGTATCGCTCGGTGACGATCAGCCGTGAGATAGGAAAATTCATAAGGTTCAATATACGGGGAGGTCAGCAGGACTTTACATCAGAATTAACTCCCATGAACCGATCCCGTTTTTTGAGCATGGATTCGGACTATTTTTTAGGCCGACACTATGTCCTGGGAGCCGGATTTACCATTTATCGTGGCCAGGCACAGGAGTACGATCAATGGTATGTCAATCTGGGTTACCGATTTTAGCCCCCCGGGGCTTGCCCCGGGGATATAAGCCACCCTTGCCAAGGGGTTATTAGGGGGCTCGGAGGCCCCCTAATCCGCAAGGGCCGATATCATAGATTCGGCCCCGTCCAAGCGAAGCTTTTTAAAAAGAAAAGCGAAGCGCTGGACCAAGAGGCCCCGGGGCTCGCCCCGGGGAGAGTCACCTAGTTTGTGTTAATCAGGTTTTCCCCAAGTGATGCTTAATGTCATAGCTGATAGGACAAGTTTGGCATTTTCATTCTGCCGCTGGACATAATTTCCAAGCCCCGAATCACACCGTCTGCTTCCATTAGAACTTCAGCTGAATTTGGAGGCATAATTTCAATCACACCGCCACCCTGTTTGACCCTCATTCTCTACCGTCTACTAGCAAGTTCGTAAATCCGGATTTTGCGGGCGAATTCCTTGAAATTTTTCCTCTATCAGTCGATTATTTAATACATCATTTCAATCTTGTTCCTGTAAAGTATTTGACAGTAAGAAATAAATCTGCGGCGAGAAGTTTCTATCGGTTGGTATGCAGGGAGAATCATTGTGAAGCGTTTCATGATTTGCTTATCTGGATTAATTTTCGCCTACTACCTACGCAGATGGTTCTTCCTCAAACCCGCTGCTCAGAAAAAAGCCGGACAGACAGTCTATGCAATGAAGACAGGTTCAAAATATCACAGTGCGGGATGTCGGCATCTTCAGAAGAGTCGGATTCCAATGTCACTCAAAGATGCAGCGGCCCGGTACGATCCCTGTTCGGTTTGCAGGCCGCCGGTGCCTTAAAGGATGAAAATTCCATGGCCAGCGAAGAACACCTCGCGATACTGGGACGGGGAGTGAATGTTTGGAATAGGTGGAGTGCACAATGGATGGCACAGGTATTTCATCACATGATATTGCTTATGCGCCACTCTCCGGACATGATCATGGAGTTTGGAGTAATGGGAGGAGAACGGCTTCGTGAATCGTCATACCAGAACATGCATAGCATTTGTTGCAGCAAGTGTCATTTCAGGCATCAAAGCAACAAGCATATATGATTACGACCGCTCCAGGCACTTGAATTTCAGCGGTACCGTATCGGAATCCAATGTGGAAATCTATGATTATGAACGCAGCTGTCGTTTTGGCGGCAGACTGCCAAGCCTCTATGATTATGACCGTAACGTTGATATTCTACTGCAAATAGATAAGACTTCGTTCAGCGGCTATGATTATGGCGACGATGCGCATTTCAGTGGTCATGTCAGCAATGGGTCCGTTTCACTCTACGACAATAGCGAATCCAAGTATTTCAATTACAGTATTTGAGGATTTAACCTGCATTTCTCATATTGGCAAGGGACAAGTTCTGCTACCCCACTGTCTCCAGGACTTCAGACGTTCTCGGCTCTTTCAGTGACGGATGAACCGGCGCTTTGGCAAAAATGAGGCAACTCAACCCCAGGGCAGTAACGGCGATCGCCGCATGAAAAGCGG
>JARRLM010000248.1:0-4245 GCA_037386985.1 Acidobacteriota bacterium
AATCTTTAACACGTTCACAGACGATGGGCTCGTCATCCAGAATCATGACTTCAATCTTCTTACTCACGTGCCGCTCCTTTCTTGATTGCCGACACTGCATGCAGGTCAAAGAAAACATTCAGCGTTCTTAATTTTCGCATGCAGTGTCGGCAATCAAGAAAGGAGCGGCACGTGAGTAAGAAGATTGAAGTCATGATTCTGGATGACGAGCCCATCGTCTGTGAACGTGTTAAAGATTTCCTGGGCAAGAAGGGCATCTCGGCCGAAACCTACACCGATTCTCAAAGCGCACTCAATCGGATCAAAGAGAAGACCTTCGATGTGATTGTCACGGATATCAAAATGGAAGGGGCAACCGGAATGGATGTCCTTTTTACGGTCAAAAAGGACAACCATCGCTCAGAGGTGATCATCATTACGGGATACGGCCCTTTCGAATCATTTCGGGAAGCGGAAGCCGTCGGAGTTTTCGACTATATAATGAAACCGTTCAAAATGGATGATTTGTATCACAGGATTAAAAAAGCAGCCAAAAAGGCGCAAAAGGAGCGGCAATAGCAAGATATTATATTGCGTGCTCCCTCCGGAATGACTCGCAGAATCCAATGCATCAAGAACCTTTTATAAGTTTTCACAGTTTATTGACATAATGCCGGATCCGCTATGACACCCGTAACCAGAATACTGGTAATAGATGACGAACCCATTGTTGGTGAAAGGCTGAAGGCCTCGCTTGAACTGGCCGGTTTCATGGTTGACGCTTTCGTTTCGAGTCAAGACGCCCTGAATAATCTGAAACTGAAATCCTACGATATCCTTGTCACGGATTTGAAGATGAAACCTCCGGACGGACTGGAAGTATTGAGAGCGGCAAAGCAGCATCAACCTGATATCAAAGCAGTCGTTATCACCGGATTTGCAACCAAACAGCTTGCTGCAGACGCGTTGTCAGCAGGAGCGGTTCATTTTCTTGCCAAACCTTTCAAAATGAGTCATCTGACCAAATTATTGAGAACAATCTCAAGTACTCGCGAATGAGATACGTTGCCCTGTTGTTTAATTTTCAAAGATGAGAGAGGATCACGTGAATCCCTATTTATTCCTACCCATTGCCGGAGCCAGCGTCCCCATGGCATTGCTTCTCGGCCTCGGACTCATGGTTGGTTTTTTGTTAGGCCTGTTCGGCGTCGGTGGTGGATTTCTCTTAACCCCGCTCCTTATGATGATCGGCATTCCGCCGACCGTAGCAGCCGCCTCCGATGCCAACCAAATCGTTGCAGCCTCCACTTCAGGCACTCTGGCGCACTGGAGGCTTGGGAATGTTGATTTCAAGATGGGCCTGCTGCTGGTTGCAGGAGGAGTTGCTGGCGGCACTCTTGGGGTTCAGCTAATCAAAATATTGCGCGAAGCCGGAAATGCAGATTTTGTCATAAAGATTACTTATATCATTATGCTGAGCATTATAGGTTCCTATATGTTTCAGGAAAGCCTGCGCAATTTGAAACCGGGCTGGCTGTCCAAAAAGAAGGAAAGGATCGCAAAGACCTCCACATTTGCCACCATAAACAAAATGCTGCCGTTGAAGATTCACTTTGATAAATCCGGTGTAACTCTTTCAATGCTAACCGTGTTTCTGCTCGGATTACTTGTCGGAGTCCTGGCAGCTATTATGGGCGTCGGCGGCGGATTTATTATGGTACCCGTAATGGTGTACATACTTCGTATGCCGATGCACGTGGTTGTCGGAACGAGTCTTTTCCAGGTGCTTTTCACCTGCATCAACGTGACATTTATGCAGTCCTATTACAATCATACCGTCGATTTGACGTTGGCTGTTCTTCTACTTATCGGCTCAACAATCGGTGCCCAGATAGGAGCCCGTATCAGTACATACCTCAAAGCGGACCAGCTTAAAATCATTCTGGCGTCCATTGTTCTGCTGGTTATGATAAGCATGGCATTTGACCTGTTGATGCACCCGGACATTTTGCTCTCTTACAAAGGAGCCCACTGATGCGCACAATGTTCCGTTCTTTGTTATTGATTTCATCCCTTTTCATATTTGCTCCAGGCCTTCACGCTGCACAGCCTTCCGAAGACACAGAATCCTCACACATTTCCATCGTACCCGACATCATTCACATCAATGCATTTTATAAAGGCACCGACGTAGCCATCAGCGCGGACCTGCCCATCGATTGTGATGGAGCTGTCGTCAAGATCCAGGGAGAAGACGAGAGAATCACATTAAAAAGAAAAGCGAAAGTTTATATTTTCTGGCTCAACGTCGACGACGTGACGGTGTCCAATGCGCCCGATATTTATATTCTCAACTCCACGGCTGCACCGGAGAGCATCAGCGCCATTGAGGCGCGACGCAGTCTTTTGCTCGGTTATGATGCATTAATGGAGCACATCGACTTTCAAGGCAAAAATGCCCTGTCGGGATCCGAGTTTTCCGAGTTCATTAAATTGAAGGAGCATAATGGTTCCTATCAACAGAATGCAACGGCGCAATTACTTCCCTCCCCTGATAAGGAACGAAATTCCTTCAACGCGATTCTGCCTATTCCGCCGGCTATGCCTTCAGGCAACCATCAGGTCCTTCTGTATTATTTTCGGGACCGGACTCTAATGGGAAGATCCAGTGCCACACTCAGGGTGGAAAAAGTGGGCCTCCCGAATTACCTGTATTCTCTCGCTTTTGATCATCCCGCGTTTTATGGCGTGTTCGCATGCGTCATCGCCATGGCAGCCGGTATTACCATGGGATTGATATTGGGTTCCCGAAAACGAAGGAAAAAGTAGCAAACCAGTACAAGAGGATTCAATGAAAGGCATTCAACAAAGGGGAAAATACACAACATCCGATGTAGAAAATGGAGCAGTGCGGGTTAATTTGAAATATGAATGAGCATAACATGAACCAGGCATTGGAAATACTCGTCCTCGATGATGAAGAGATTGTCTGTACGCGATTGAAATCCTCGCTGAAAAAGGCAGGTTATGTTGTCGAAGCCTTTACCGACAGTAGACAGGCAAAAAACAGAATAGAGCAGCATCATTTCGACATTGTTGTCACCGATTTAAAGATGGCTCACATTGATGGATTGCAGTTGTTCCAGCTGGCGCATGAGAAATGGCCCGACTGCGAGATTTTGATAATAACCGGGTTTGCTACAGTAGAGGTAACCAGAGAAGCATTGCACAAAGGCGTCCGCGATGTTATTGCCAAGCCATTTAAAATCGCCGACTTCATAAAAATTATTGACCAGATAGCAGATAGAATTAAGGAAAATCAAAGCTGATGTGTTGTGGCCACAGCTTCTTTCTTGATCCTAGCGGCATTGCAGGGAATATTTGATGTGGTATTCGATAGGATAATTCGATTCTTTCGTCCGGCAGACGAAATAATTAAATTCAAATCTATTTTCGACGGCTTCCAACAGTTACTGCGTGGAAACAATCGCGCTCTTGAGCTTATTTCGCAACTCGAAGACAAATTGAGCGGAGAGTATATTTTCGACATTAACTACATCAAAGCTTCCGCAGAACAACTCTCAAATGAAATTTATCGCATAGTCTCAGGGCTCAACCTGATATCCGAAAACCGATACACCGCCCTGTTCTCCCGGCATTTAGCCATTCAGGAGGAATTGAACAATATTATTGAGGGCAAAACCTTCAGGGAAAGCGACCGTTACATCATCGAATACGACAAGATAAATACAGATCTCAGCGCAATAGTCGGAGAAAAAAGTGCTGTTCTTGGAGAGATAAGAGAGCGCCTGGAATTGCCCACGCCGGGTGGCTTCACGGTAACAACTGCCGGCTACAGGAGTTTCCTTGAATACAACAACCTGTGGCCGCAAATCGGAGCCCTGTTCCGGGAACAGGATTTCTCGAACAGAGACAGCACAAAGCTTTATGACCGTAAGATTGACGAACTGTTTGCCGGAGCAGCAATCCCGATTGATTTGGAAAAGGCCATACACAAAGCCCTGACTGCTGTTGCAAAGGACTCAAACTTTGAGCCCGGTTTTGCCGTACGCTCCAGCGCGCATGGCGAAGACGAAGAAGGCAAGAGTTATGCGGGACAATTTCTTTCTGTAATGAATTGCCCATTCAGCGAAGTTCCGGCCGCCTATGCCAAAGTAGTGGGCAGCAGGTTTAAATACGGCGCCATGGTGTATGATGAAAACAACGCACTGAATGAATCGGCCCTTCCTATGGCGGTTGCCGTTC
>JARRLM010000249.1:0-4234 GCA_037386985.1 Acidobacteriota bacterium
ATACAATGAATATCTAATGATCAAGACCTTTAAACACCGGGGGCTAAAACGGCTCTATGAGCGCGGCGACCGAAGCGGAATACGACCCGATTTGCTGGATATAGTTGAAGATATTCTTGCCCGTCTAGATCAAGCAGACATGCCTCAATCCATGAATCTTCCTGGCTATAGGCTGCACCCACTTAAAGGTGACATGAAGGGATTGTGGTCGGTCACAGTGCGCGCAAATTGGCGTATCGTTTTCCGTTTTGAAGAGAACGATGTCTTTGACGTTGAATTGATTGACTACCACTAGGTAAGGAAGGAGATATCACCATGCCTATGAAAAATCCGCCCCACCCCGGAGGCAGCATTCGTCGAGCCTGTCTTGAACCTTTGGGTCTCTCCGTAACGGAAGGTGCAAAGGTTCTGGGCGTTAGCAGGCAGGCTTTAAACAATGTGATAAACGGCAAGTCTGGCATTAGCCCGGAGATGGCTATCCGCCTATCGAAGGCTTTTGGCAGCACACCGGAAACGTGGTTACGTATGCAGATTGCTCACGATCTTGCATTAGCTCGAAAAAATGAAGACAAAATCAAAGTGCGCCGCCAGCAAATTCCGCAAGAACTGCACGTAAACTGATAGCCAGTTTGTTCCGGGAAAAATCGGAAGCCGAGGTGGGGCATATTGGGGCATTAACTGGAACCGACCCAGCTTGTAGCATTAATGCTGACTAAGGAAAGCCTATCCCGGCCTTTATATAGAAGCGATATTTAACCAAGAATTCCCATGCCTTAACCTCAACAAAATTAAGCAAAATTGTGAATTTTCTTGAATCCCTTAAGTCCCTTATATACAAGAAGATAGTCACGGAAATACGCAAACTCCGCACGACCTGAGAATGGGCAGAGATTAGCCGGTTAAGTGGGCATCTCGTCCATTAGAAATTCTGCGAAAAATGGGGGAAATTCGACTTATTTTTTGAGGTAGCACAGGCGAGTCACTTGTCCGGTTTTGGTGTATTCCGGGCATTGGAAATTAACGCCACTCAAAATCCTGCCACGGATCCCACACTCAATTCACCGGCACCTTCTGTGTCAGTTCTTTAAACCAGTTCAAGACAACGATGATTTAGGCACTATGATAAACTCTCGGAATAAATAGATTTTCGGACCTGAGGCGATTTAGAATAGAACAAAAAGAAAGAGAGGACATGATGAGCATTCGAAATATGTTTTTTGCAGTAATGGTCTCTTTTACCCTGTCAATTCTTGCCTTTGCCCAAAGTCAAAACCAGGTCGACATTGATCCTTTTTTCACTACCTTGGATATCAACAAGGACGGTTCCATCGGTAAAGGAGAATGGAAGGAGATGGGATTGATGGATTTGTCCTTCTCGCTATGCGATCCGAATAAGAACGATAGTATTACCAAACAGGAAATGTCGGCCTGCGCTGTTACAGAAGCCATGGATCCTAAGAAGGAAGGGATCCTCACGGTCTATTCTGGGGGACGATTTGTCATCCCGTCGCCTGGCAATCCTATTCCTAAACCTGCTAATGCCCCACCGGGAATCACGCAGGCGACGCAAATGGTCTCTGACAGCCCTTATGTGGAAGGCGGCCCAACCGGACAGGATTTTATCAAGATGTTTGACGCTGATGGAGATGGGAAAGTCGATCATATGGAGTGGGAAAATGTTAAAAACAGCACTGTATTCAAGCCTTTTCGCTGGCCGCAATACAATAAAAATCGTGATCAATGGATCACTGTGGATGAAGCACCACAACCTCCAATAAAATAAAGCGGAGTTCAATTCATAGCTACTTATTCAGAAAAATACTCCCAATGGAAGAGTACGGTGTCATACATCCACGTGAGGTCGTAATGTGAGTTGCGGGGTGAGAAGGATGCCTAACGGAAAGGTCGCTGGGAACCAGCTTTTTCAGTGATCCAGTGTTTCGCCTTTTTCGGCATTGCTCGAAGGTTCGTTCTGTTCAGTCAGAGCTTCTCATTGACATGTATCCACACCTGGCAGTGGTAGTTCTTGCTGCCTGGATCTCCCGGAAGATAAACCTCAAGCTCATACTCGGGGTGCGCGTAACCGGTAGCCGGGAACCACTCGCTGAAAATCCGTCTGGTGACTTCCTGGATTGCGTCGGGCATTGGACCGATGGAATCGAAGATTGCCCATCTGGTTGCCGGAACATGAATGATTTCAAAATCTTTTATATCTGTTCCTACCCTTGCCTCCATTCCTATAGCATAGGTAAACTCTTCCGCTCCTGCCCGACACATCGATATTCCCAAAGACTGAGAGCCCGTAACCGTATTGGATAGAATATTCTCGGTCAGGCCAACGAGAACCTTGCCGCCATTCTTGCTATTCATAAATTCATCCCAGAACCGCGGGATTTCTGCAAGGCTCTCCTCACCGGCTTCGGGGAATTTTCTCGACTTCCCGACTATGTCAAAAGCCGGCTTCTGAACAATCCGGCAGTCCATGTTGTTACCTCCCCCAGATACAGAATCTGGCTTCATAATATGCTGTCCCCTTTCCGAACATTCCGGCTTCAGCATCGGCAGCGGACGTCGGCTGCAAACCGATGCTAGACGTCCTCTTGGCCATCAGCGTTCACAGCCGCGCCTGTGAAGGGCACAACCCCCACCGATGACTCCTGTCCATTGTCGAACGCAACGATCTCAGCGTCGGAGGCAACGGCCTTTGCGGCTGGCACAACCAGTTCGTTGACGGCGCGCGATGCGTCGCCCCACGACGCAGTGTTCAGGGACGAGCAGCATGCAACGGAGAGGTGAAATATCCAATCATTTGGAGCTATGTCAGCCAAGTCGACAAGACCCTGCTGGTGCGCTCGCTCGCGGAGACGGGACATGGCTCCAAACAGCGTCGGATTCTTGCGAATCTGGACAATCACGATCTGGAACGGAGATGGAAATACGCTGACCTTCTCGATCTCAAGCTCGAGTGGCGGCACGTCTCGCGCCCAGTCGCTGACCAATCCTCGAACAGCCTCCAGCCCGGTACCGGCAGCGAGACCTAGCAACGTGAGGTGAGGCTCTGCTGGGTAAGACACGTCTAGATCAGCCAGTGTCTCTCTGACAAGTCCCTGGACCTGGACGTACGCGGCCCTTATCGGGCCGGTGGCACGAAGAACGACGTACCGTTGGCCGTCAAGCAGCCGAAGATGGTCCGGATCGTTTATAAACGGGCGGGACACAGATATCAATGTCTCCTTCGACCACGCGATTTGTCCGTCTAACTTAAAACATACAGAACTGACGAATTATTTCGCCAGGTGGACGGTATATCCAGGAATCTTAATCTGCCGTAATTTTCTAATGGAAGGATACGCTGTTAACCGTGCACTGGAAAACTACGCTCCTCCAAAATTATCAGGATTTAGGATGATTCTAATCCTAGGAATCCGAACATTACGGCCCTTATCGGCTGGGAGTGTATATATACATTCGGGTCAGTGGGAATGATTACTTTAGCCCATTTATATATGTTGAAGTGAATTGTCTCTATTTCATAACTTCTAATGGGAATTTTGAAAAGTGGTACATTAACACTCGCCATTTACCATCTGATTTAACAAAGGTCATAGTCTGACGTACATACAGGTCTGATATAATACCCTTTCTCACAGTCCTACGTCCTAGATAACACCACATTATTCCAGTATCCCCAACGACCTTATATTGTGGATTGAAAACTCTAAAATTCAACGAGTCTAGACTCGAAAACCAACTCTTTAATGAATCTTTATCTTCTTCCAGACTTGATTTGGGGAATGGAAAAGGAGCTAAAGCTTCACAAACAACTAATCCAGGATGCGTCATTTCAATAATAGTGTCGGCATCCATGGAATTATATGCTTGATACCATTTCTCAACTGAAGTTTTTAATTCTTCTAAATCTGAGCCAAATGTAAGCTGTGGGAGAAAGAGTGATGTCATAATCGTGGCAAAAATAAGATATCGTTTCATTTTATTCCTCTCTTTTATTTTAAGTAGCTCAGTCTGCCGTAATTTTCTAATGGAAGGATACGATGTATATCAGGACTTTGACATATTCACTCCTCCAAAAACCGCCAGAAATCCGGGAACTGAGAATTAATAGTGCTTCAGAATTACTATTAGTTCTCAGATGGATCGACCGGGGGGCCGTCGGGAATCATAGCTTTATAAACCTGATTTCCTTTCCGTTCTAAAAACTCCTTCTTGATCTCGG
>JARRLM010000250.1:0-4223 GCA_037386985.1 Acidobacteriota bacterium
ATCGAGCTGGATCCTGACGGATGGGTCTTGAAAACCTTGTCTGTTCTGAACAATTAACTTCTATAGAAGCATAAGCGCTAATCTAAGATTATCCTGAGGGTGCCGGTAAAAGATTTTTAGATAATTAACTGGGTGGATCTGTTCTGGAATTGGGATGTGAATCGGATGTTGAAACCCGACTGCGATCCCGATACCGATAGTGACTTAACCGCGAAGTGTGCGGTGCATTATAAAGGGCAGAGAACGCAGGTGCAAAAAGACCCCTTGAGCGGATTGTTGCGATGCTGACAAAACTGGGACGGCGTGGTTACACAGTTCGGGAAGGGTTGAAGGGGAACAAGAATGATAAAGTCGATTACGATTCCAATACCGATCCCGACAGGGACCGCAAGGCACCTGCCTTGAGTTAACGCTTATGGGACAGACGCCTCCCTTTACCTACTGATCTGTTTTGGGAAGTCCTTCAGCAGTACGGAAATTGCAGGATACAGATTCAGTGCCCCGGCGGAATCCCGGAGGCCCTGTATATTAGGCTTCGACCTTCACAACCTCTTGGGCCTGATACCCCTTAGGTCCCTGTGTCACACTAAATTCAACCTGGTCGCCTTCGTCCAGTGATCTGAAACCATTAGCCTGAATAGCGGAATGGTGTACGAAAACATCATCCCCAGAATCGCGCCGGATGAAACCGTAGCCTTTCTCATTGTTAAACCACTTAACTACGCCTTGTTCTTTCATTTTCCCTCTTTGCTCATTACTTTACTTCGATACTAATACTTCCATCCTGCGCAGCGCGCAGGGGGGGTCTTGCAACTGCGTCTGTTTTCGTTCCATTCGAAACCTACTCCAGACTATTCAAACCTTTCACATGCCCGTAGGAAGCATGATCCAGGCCGATTTCGAATATACATGCAAGTCCGGTAAAATGCAACTTATACACGCAATGGAAAAATTATTTTATTATAGTTTCTAACCCGTTTCTGTTATGGAGCGCATTGCTTCAACGGGCATTGAAAAATTTTTTGCAGTTGATTTCCTGCGGCACGGTTTTGTGCAGAGACTGCAATGAAACGGGTATCAGGCTTCAAATGAACCGGAATTGGAGACCTGCTCCGGGGGCTCCTTTAAACCTCCGGGAAGGCACTGAGAACAGGGACAGAGCGAGCGCAGCAGATCGAATGTGTACAGTCCGGTACTATGATCGTCGCTCCATCCGAATTGAAGGGCATAGTTGCCGGCCAGTTCCACGCTCTTTCTTTCCAGTGTTGCGGGAATGCTCCCGGGAAGGATCTTCCGCCGTCCCGTCAACTCATCGACGCACTCTGCACACGGGCAATTTTCCCGAAGATACCATGAAGGATAGGAACTGATATGCCCGTCATTCCAAATGATATCGGTTTGCGTTGGCGATACGCGCTTTATTCGTTTGGGCATCAAATACGGCAAAGAAGAAACCTCCTGTCAGGGTGCCGGATGGACCGGCGAGCTGTTTTTTCCACATCCTGTCCGGCTCCCGTAACGGTCCGGTATGCCTCTTCCATTTTAGGAAGAAAAACATCCGCCGGTACAAACTTCATTACGCGAAGATTATTCATTTCGCTAAGGTCCGGGCGAAGGAATATGAGTGTCGGCACTCCAAAAATACCGTACTTTCCCCGCAGGTCTTCCACTATCGGATCCCCGGCGACGGTGAGATCGACCTTCAGCATGACAAACCGCCTGGACAGCTCAATAACCTCCGGTGCTGTAAAAGTACGTTTGTCGAGCTCCTTGCAGGGAGCACACCAATCCGCGTAAAAATCGATCAAAACCGGCTTCCCCTCCTTTGATGCCTTATCCAGCAACTGCTCTGAAAAAGAATTCCATTCTATCCCTCCGGCTCTCCCCAAACCGGAATCAAGAGACGTATTCCCGATTTCATCTTCAACGACAGTCTTGATATACGACTCAAATCCCATAACAGTCATTATCAGGGCTACCGTGAAGAATCCGATTCCGACTATATTCCGGAACCAGACGAACCCCTTCCCCGTCGTAGCAACCGGAGTGATCCAGGCAAGGTAGACGCCTGCGAGCACCAATATCAGAGCCAGCGTCAAAGGAAAGATCAGCGGATTGGGGAAAAGAGTCTTCAGGAAAAATACCGCCATTGCCAGAAGTATAAAGCCGAATACTTTCCGATCCCATACCATCCATTCTCCGGAACGTGGCAGATGGTGAATGCTCCCGGAAAAAATCCCCAGGATAAGCAGGGGGATTCCCAAGCCTAGCGCAAGCACGAAAAAGAGCAGAAATCCTAAAAAGGCATTCCCCCTGTTTCCGACATATGTCAGGAGACCGAAAACGAAAGGCCCGATTCACGGAGCTGCAACGATCCCCACCGTGAGCCCCATCAGGAATGTACCGGCATACCCCTTCCGGGTTCCTCCAGCCAATCGATTGAGGAACGACGGCATACGCAGTTCGTAAACATCGAACATGCTGAGAGCCAGAAAAACCATAACGAGAGCGATCCCAATCAACACCGGTGGATATTGAAGCGCCGCGCCCAGAAGACCGCCGGTTAGAGCAGCCACAACTCCCAATACGGAATAGGTAACCGCCATGCCGACGACATAGAGACCCGAATGAGCAAGAAGGCTTCCCTTCTTTCCCTGCGCCTGACCGCCGAAATACGAAATCGTTATCGGGATCATCGGGTATACACACGGAGTCAGGTTCAAAGCCAGTCCGCCTAAAAATACCAGCAACACGTAGACAGGGAGACTCTTTTTGTCGGGATCCACAGATCCGGTACCGTCGGTTCCCTCACCGGTCCGGTCAAAGGCAGAAGCGGCCTTTGGGGCGTCGGTTTGAACCCCGGTGTTCCTCCCCACCGACAACGCAACTGTAAATGACTCCTGGGTTGGAGGCAGACAGGTAGCATCGTCGCAAGCCTGATAATGAACACTGCCTTTCAGGACGACATCCTTTCCCGTCAAACCTGCACCCGGCGTTACTTCAACAGGGATATTTACAACGCCTTCATATACCGCCATGGGCGAATCTGTAAAGGAAAACTCCTTAATCTCCGCAACAGGAAAAAGGATGTTCCCGAACTCCACTTGCGGTTCAGGCTCGAATTCGAGCGATGTCGGAATCAGGTACTCTTCCAGAGGTTGGCTGGAGTTGATGTGAAAGGGTTCCCGGATATCCAGTTCCACGGTAATTACGGCGACGTTTCCGGCTATAGCGGTTTCAGACGGAGGAATCCCTTTGACGGCAACAACCGGATCAGCTCCCCACGCTGGAACTGAGAACAGACTGCATAGAAAGAGCACAACGGATCTGGGATTTGTTTTCATAAGAACACATTATAGCGAAAAATGGATTAAATCTTTAAAATTCAGCCGACAATGTCAGCTATCCGGGGCGAAATTGTTTAAACTTTGTTAATCTATACAGCACCATGTGCTATGTTCCCATATCAGGATCGCGGTTAAATATTATTGCTGAATTTTATGAAAAAATCAGGGCAGGCTTTGTCAATCCGTGAAAATGTTGTCCTTGCGCCCTATACAACGCTAGGAGTAGGAGGACCGGCACGCTTTCTTGCATCCATAAAACATGAAGACCAGATTCCGGAAGCTCTCGAATATGCACGGGTGCATGGGTGCCCGGTTGTTGTTCTCGGCGGCGGCAGCAATATTCTTGCTTCAGACTCAGGATTCCCAGGACTGGTTGTCCGAATGGAGATTCGCGGCATTCATCCTCTTGATGAGGACAACAGCGAATTTGTATCGGTAGCCGCCGGCGAAGATTGGGACGGTTTTGTCCAGCGCTGCGTTGATCAGAACCTTGCAGGCCTCGAATGTCTTAGTGGGATTCCCGGCACGATGGGAGGCGCACCGGTACAGAATATCGGAGCCTATGGCGAAGAAGTCAGCGATGTTATTCTCTCCATCAGGGCCCTGGACCTGGAAACAAACAGTATAGAAGAATTAAGCGGCAGGGACTGCCGATTCGGGTATCGTTCCAGCATCTTCAATACAACGCATAAAGACCGTTACATCATACTCAAAGTGGCATTCTCCATGCGCCCCTACGGTAAGCCCCGAATCGATTCCCACGACCTGAGGGACCACTTTGCCGGAAGATCGAAAACGCCAAGCATAGGCGAAGTTCGCAGAGCTGTTATAAAAATACGCGATTCCAAGGGTATGGTGTTGAATCAAAACGAAGCC
>JARRLM010000251.1:0-479 GCA_037386985.1 Acidobacteriota bacterium
ATAGCAAGCCGGCCTCCTTTTATGACAGGTTTGAACGAAAGAGCGGCGATACTGAAAATACCCACTATTGCCCGGGTTGCGGCCACGGAGTTTTGCATAAATATGTGGCGGAAGCCATTGATGACTTCGGCATTCAGGACCGTTCGATCCTGGTGGGATGCGTCGGATGCTCCATCTTCATGTATTACTACATGGACGTGGGCAATATTTCATCTTCTCACGGGCGCGCTCCCGCAGTGGCGACCGGAGTGAAACGGGCCCGTCCGGAAGCGATAGTATTTTGCTACCAGGGGGACGGCGATCTCGCCGCCATCGGCGGAAATGAAATCCTGCATGCCGCAAACCGCGGAGAGCCCATTACGGTTTTTTTCGTCAATAACGGTATTTACGGTATGACGGGTGGGCAGATGGCGCCTACAACTCCTCTCGGGCAGAAAACGACGACTTCTCCAAGGGGACGGATGGCCCAGGTTGAAGGC
>JARRLM010000251.1:517-10191 GCA_037386985.1 Acidobacteriota bacterium
CCTCGCAACTCTCGACGGCCCGGCATATATTGAGCGTGTCGCACTGACGGACGCCAAGCATCACATGCGGGCAAGAAAGGCCGTCCGAAAAGGCTTGAAAAACCAGATGGAAGGACGAGGATTTTCATTTGTGGAATTTCTTTCAGCCTGTCCCAGCAATTGGAAAGTTTCACCCAAGGAGGCCATCCATTGGGTGGAGAAAAACATGATCCCGGTTTTTCCGCTGAATGTTTTCCGGGACGAAGACAGGCACGATACCACTCCGCTTTGCCTGAAGCGGGGAACGTCCTCGGATAGGAACATTTCAGCGGAACCCGCTGTCCAGGCGTCCGCTGCCTGTGGTGCAATTGCAAGCGGCGATCTTGGCGGAGTCTCTTTGAAGCTGAGCGGTTTCGGGGGCCAGGGTGTTTTATTCTCAGGGCTTGCGCTGGCAGAAGGCGCGTTGCGGGAAGGCCTTCAGGTCTCATGGATCCCGTCTTACGGCCCCGAAATGAGAGGAGGAACCGCGCATTGTCATGTCCGTCTGTCGCAGGATTCCATCGCCTCGCCCCTCATCAACCGCCCATCAAGTCTCATGGCATTCAACCAGCCTTCCATCGACAAGTTTGCCGGTGAGGTTTTACCGGGCGGTTTGTTGCTGGTAAATGCATCCATGGTGACCCATATTCCGGACCGTTCAGATATTCAGGTTGTTAAAGTTCCGGCCTATGAAGCGGCCCAGGAACTCGGGAATGTGAAAGCTGCCAATATGGTTCTGCTCGGTGCTTATATAGAAATAACCCTTATTGAAAAATAACAGACAAGCGATAGAAGCAGGGCGACGGATTGTCAGCGGGATCCGGCTGGAAAGCCCAGAATCTTGAGATTGACAGCGGTGCAGCAGTAAAAAACTTGCGAAAAAATCGGACTGGTCATAACCGCGTAGTTGCTCTAGAATAAAGTCTGGCTGCGTATCATTCGAGAAGTGTGTGCGTATTCATTTAGTGGAGATTGTTGAAAAGAAAGCAAATAAGAGCATCGATGTGTCATATTTGAACCCGAAGATATAACTGAAAGTAATAATTGAATATAGTTAATATAAGCAGAAGTTTAAACGAACGGCTGCCGATTGTGTTGCCTCATCGATTCTTACTTCTCCTCACTATGGTGTGAAATATGAAAAGAAAAATGGTTACCATCGATGGTAACGAAGCAGCAGCTTATGTAGCCTACAATGTAAACGAGGTCATTGCCATTTACCCCATCACCCCCTCTTCTCCAATGGGTGAGTGGGCCGATGCCTGGGCAGCTGAAAATGTCGAAAACATCTGGGGAATGGTTCCTTCGGTAACGGAAATGCAGAGCGAAGGAGGTGCTGCAGGCGCCGTGCACGGAGCATTGCAGACAGGAGCGCTGACGACGACATTCACCGCCTCTCAGGGACTTCTGTTGATGATCCCCAATATGTTCAAAATCGCCGGAGAACTGACCTCGACGGTATTCCATGTTTCAGCCCGGTCAGTTGCGACCCATGCTCTCTCCATTTTCGGCGACCATAGCGATGTTATGGCGACCCGCGCTACCGGCTGGGGGCTTTTGGCCTCAAACTCCGTTCAGGAAATCATGGATTTTGCCCTGATCGCCCAGGCTGCGTCTCTTGAAGCCCGTGTGCCGTTTGTCCACTTTTTCGACGGCTTCCGAAGTTCCCATGAAGTCATGAAGATTGAGCAGCTGACTCTCGATGATATGCGGAAGATGATCGACAATGATCTAGTCCGTGCGCACCGGCTTCGGCGGCTTTCCCCGGATAATCCCATAGTTCGGGGCACCGCTCAAAATCCCGATGTTTTTTTCCAGGCCAGGGAAGCATGTAATCCCTACTATCTTGCGGCTCCGGGGATTGTCCAGAAGGCTATGGATAGATTCGCGACTGTTGTCGGAAGGCAGTATCACCTTTTTGATTATGTGGGAGATCCGAAAGCGGAACGGGTGATTGCCATAATGGGTTCCGGTGCGGAATCGACGCAGGAAACGGCAGAGTATCTCGTAAAGAAGGGTGAAAAGGTCGGTCTTTTAAAGGTCCGTCTCTTCCGCCCCTTCTCCGGGGAAGATCTTCTCAAGGCTCTTCCTGCTTCCACCCGGGTGATCGCGGTCCTGGATCGGACGAAAGAGCCCGGGGCTTCAGGAGAGCCTCTTTACAAAGATATCATGACCGCCGTGGGGGAATCCTTTACTTCAGGAACCATGCCGTTTAAGGAGTTTCCCAAAATTATCGGGGGAAGGTACGGCCTTTCATCCAAGGAATTCACCCCCGCAATGATCAACGGCATTTATGAGGAAATGAAGCGGAAAACTCCCAAGAACTATTTTACTGTCGGCATTACGGATGACGTAACAAACAGTTCGATCGAGTACGATCCCGATTTTTCGCTTGACGGCAAGGTGTCCCGCTGCCTTTTCTACGGCCTGGGTGCTGACGGCACCGTAGGAGCCAACAAGAACTCCATCAAAATTATCGGCGAGGATACTGCGAACAACGCCCAGGGATATTTTGTCTATGACTCGCGAAAATCCGGCGCTGTGACGGTTTCGCACCTGCGTTTCGGGGAAAAACCGATACATTCAATTTACTTGATAGACCGGGCGAATTTTATTGCCTGTCACCAGTTCGTTTTTCTCGAGAAATACGACATGCTGAAGGATGCCGTGCCGGGCGCCGTATTCCTCTTGAACAGCCCCTATGGTCCGGAGGAAGTGTGGGATAAGATTCCAAGAAGTATTCAGAAGCAGATAATCGACAAGAAAATCCGTTTTTATGTCATCGACGGATATAAAGTCGCCAAGATGACGGGAATGGGTGCGCGTGTCAATACAATCATGCAGACCTGCTTCTTTGCCATTTCCGGCATTCTGCCCAGGGATGAAGCCATTGCATCCATTAAAGACTCCATTAAAAAGACATACGGTGCGAAGGGCAAAGAGGTAGTCGAAAAGAATTTCAACGCGGTGGAACAGACGCTTGCCAACCTGTTCGAGGTGAAGGTCCCCGGAAAAGCGGACAGTAAGATTAAAAAGCCTCCGGTGGTTTCTTCCAAAGCTCCCGATTTCGTAAAGAATTTCACCGCCCGGATAATTGCTAGTGAAGGAGATCTGCTCCCTGTAAGCGCGTTTTCCGTCGACGGTACCTTCCCGACCGGAACTTCCCAGTGGGAGAAACGAAATATTGCCCTGGAAATTCCTTCCTGGGATCCCGATGTGTGCATTCAATGCGGCAAATGTTCCATTACCTGCCCCCACGCTACCATCCGTATCAAGGCCTATGACGAAAAGTTCCTCGAGAATGCTCCGCCGACTTTCAAATGGATGAAGGCTAAAGGAAAAGATTTCGAGCCGAATATGAATTACACCGTCCAGATTGCACCCGAAGACTGCACGGGATGCGGTATGTGTGTCGAAAATTGCCCTGCCAGGAACAAACGAAAAACCAAACTCAAAGCGATCAATATGGTTCCGCAACCTCCCATAAGAGAACAGGAGCGGGAGAACTACGAATTTTTCCTCAGTTTACCGGAATACGACCGGCGCCTGGTGCGCTTGAGCAGCGTTAAGACCAGCCAGTTGCTGCAGCCTCTTTTTGAGTATTCGGGAGCCTGTTCAGGGTGCGGCGAAACTCCCTACATAAAACTGATGACCCAGTTATTCGGAGACCGGGCGATAGTCGCGAACGCAACGGGGTGCTCCTCCATTTATGGCGGGAATTTACCGACAACCCCCTATGCCTTCAACAAAGACGGCCGGGGACCGTCCTGGAGCAATTCGTTGTTTGAGGATAACGCCGAATTTGGTCTCGGCTTCCGTTTGACAATCGATAAACACACCCGTGTGGCGCGGGATCTTTTAAAGAAGTTGTCTGCGGAAATCGGAGACGAGCTGGTTAAGGGACTGCTGGAAGCCGATGTGTCGAATGAGGCCGGAATATTCGATCAAAGGGAAAGGGTGGCCGGGCTCAAGGACCGTTTGAACGGAAAAAAATCACAGGATGCTCTGGACCTGCTCAGTGTCGCCGATTACCTGGTCCCCAAGTGCGTCTGGATTGTCGGGGGGGACGGCTGGGCGTACGATATCGGATATGGAGGATTGGATCACGTTTTAGCCTCCGGACGGAACGTCAATATCCTGGTCCTGGATACGGAGGTTTATTCCAATACAGGCGGCCAGATGTCGAAATCCACTCCACGGGCCGCGGTCGCAAAGTTTGCCGCTGCGGGAAAACCTCTGTCCAAGAAGGACCTCGGGCTGCATGCAATCAACTATGGGAATGTTTACGTTGCCAGCGTGGCTCTTGGCGCCAACGATGTGCATACAATCAAAGCATTCCTGGAAGCGGAATCGTACGACGGACCTTCCATCATCATTGCTTACAGTACCTGCATTGCTCACGGTATCGACATGAGAAAAGGAATGCAGCAGATGAAAGCGGCTGTAGACAGCGGACACTGGATTTTGTATCGATATGATCCCCGCCTGGTGGAACAGGGAAAAAATCCCATGACATTGGATTCCAGGGAGCCCTCGATCCCTGTGGAAAACTATATCTATAATGAAACCCGCTATAAGACGCTGACTTTAAGCAAGCCGGAAGAAGCCAGGCAACTCCTGGAGTTGGCCCAAAGAGACGTCATAGCCCGCCAGCAGTTCTACAGGCAATTGGCCGGTTTGGATTACGAATCTCAGCCTTAAATGCGGGTTGGTCCCACCCTTCACAGAACAGCAATGCGACAATGCTCTTGAGATCAGCATGATGCAGCAGTTGTTGTGGGAACAAGGATTTCCTGTCGGGTGGTTTTATACGGCAGGTTGCCAAAAGGGCAGGTTTATGAAGAAAAAATTAATTATCCCTCTGGTTATTGCGCTGATGGCCGAAACTTTCTTTTTGGTCCGTGCAATGCCGCAGGAAGCCGATGAAATTGCCGCCGCAACAGCCGATTATGTAGCGCCAAGCGGAGAAACCGTGTCGCCCCACCGGTATGTCCCCCACGCCGAAAAAACGGATATTCCCGAGTGTATCGAATGCCATAAGCCCCATCCTATACCGCCTGAACTCAAGGAAGAGGCGGCTGAGTCTGCGGAGCCGGCCAATCCGGCCAATATTGATTGGTGCTATAACGGTTGTCATCATGTGAGAAACCTTGAACCCTGCAGTGCCTGTCATTAATCCGTTTAAATCCACGGTCTTATGCGCATTTCTCTGAATGGTAGGGGCGAAGGCGGAAGGTTCGCCCCTACAACGATTGTTTATTTGAAATGTCCGGCGGCAAGATCAGCGATGTAATTTCCTATGGCAATGGATGCCGTTGCTGCGGGGGACGGCGCATTCAGTACATTGAGGACATTGGAGGATTCGGCGATTCTGCAATCGTCTGCCAGGGATCCTTCCGGTGTGACGATTTGAGCGCGCACACCGGATCCTCCCCGATCCAGATCCCCATCCTGCAGTTCAGGTATCAATTTTTGGAGCGCTGCAAGAAATGCGCGGCGGCTTGCAGACCTGTAGAGTTCGTAGGCCTGGATGCGCCAGTACCGCCTCGCCATAGCCCAGAATCCTGGGTTTCCGAACATTGCGGCCAGATCTTTCAGGCTGACGTCCCGTAGTCTGTAACCTTCACGCGCAAATGCCAGAACGGCATTGGGGCCGGCTTCGTACTCTCCGCCGATTCTTTTTGTAAAATGAACGCCAAGGAAGGGAAATTCCGGGTCGGGAACAGGGTCTATAAGGTTTTGAACCAGGCGGCATTCCGGCTTCAGCGTGTAGTACTCTCCGCGGAAGGGCATCAGGAGAAGATTTAATTGCGATCCCGTCATCCGGGCGACTCTATCCGCGTAAAGTCCGGCGCAATTGATCAGATATCGACTTTGAATATCGCCGCCGGTGGCTTCAAGATGCCGGTTGTCCCCCGAAGTGTGTATGTTCAGAACCCGGGATGAAAGGAGAATTTCGCCGCCCGTTTCCATTATTTTCGCAGCCATCGCGCGGGCAACCTGTTTGAAATCCGTAATGGCGGTGTTGGGGGAGTAGAGGGCTCGAACTGCATTCGCGTGAGGTTCGATTTCCCGGGCTCGTTCCGGATCGATTAATTCAAGCCCTGCAATTCCATTGGCACTGCCCCGTTCATAGAGCGCGCGGAGGCGGGGCAGCTCTTCCTCGGTTGTCGCTACAATCAACTTCCCGCAGCGTTCGTAGGGAACCCCGTTTTCACCGCAGAACTCCGTCATCATTCTGGCGCCCTCAATACAGAGTCTGGCTTTCTGAGAACCCGGTTTGTAGTAGATGCCGGCATGAATTACCCCGCTATTGTGGCCTGTCTGGTGGGAAGCGACTTCGGATTCTTTCTCGATGACTGCCAGAGAATAACGGGGCAGACGCTTTCGTAAGGCCAGAGCGGTGCTCAAGCCTATGATGCCTCCGCCCACGATGGCTATGTCATAGTATTTTGAATTCATGGCGCCCTTTTCCAACAGCTCTTCTGAATAAGCGTCTATCCCCAGTATACTGGTTTATAGACTTAACGAATCCTGAATTCACCCACAGATTCTGCTGAAGAGTCAAAGTTATGGATGCGCGAAGGTTTCGGCAGCCTGGTACAGCGGCTTTACCGCATCCAACGGGATCTTTGATTGCCAGTGACCGCTGAAGACGGCCGCCATATAAAAGAGACCGAAGAGACCAACAATGGCAACCGGCATAATATAGATCGGCATCTGTTTTTTCCCCGGCACAGACAGTGACAGGCAGTTCTCTTGCGGGCATACTTCCACACACTCCACGCAACCGATACACTCGGCATGCCGAACGGTATCATTTCGGGCCACCCTTATGGAAGCGGGGCAAATCGTTTCGCACTTCTTGCAGTCGATGCAATTGGATGCCCTTCTTTTTACAGTAACCGGACTGAATATCGCCAGCAGTCCTAAAAGCGCTCCATAGGGGCAAAGGTAGCGGCACCAGAAGTTGCGGATGACGAAAGAAATGAGGACCAGGAATCCTATTACGGCTATTGTCAACGTGGATGTTTTTTCAAGGAGATTGGATACAAAACCGACAGGACAGATCCAGCCGCAGAATCCCTTTCTGAAGAGGAAGGCGATGGCCAGTGCGGCTATAAATATTGTAAGTCCCGCAGGGTGAACCGGGTCCCACTGCCCCGTCAACGCCAGCCGTTTCAACCCGAGCAGGGCACTGATGGGTAAGAAGCCTTCCACGGACGGCGGACGGCTTACGAAGGTTTCCGACCGGTCCAGCGTCCAGAGATAGAAACAATAAAAGCGGTAACCCACAAAAATACAAAATAGGGTAAAACACGCCTGGACGGTAGTTCTGAGTCGGGGTATTGATACTGAAGCAAGAAGTGTCTGTATGCTTCGACCTTTTGAGGGTGCGGTATCGGCTATAGATTGAATTGCGTTATTTTTCATTTCTTTGTCTATTTTTAGGTTGATGCCTACTTCTCCTATACCTGTTTCCACATTATCCAGGTTAATAGAACCTGATGAATAATGCCTTGACCTGAATCAAGGAATCGGGAAAATGCGGATTATTGGTTATAATGTTCGACCGTTGAAGGTTTATTTAACCAACGGATAATGAGAATGATCCCGGCATTCCGAAACGGTATTGCTTTTCATACGGAGTACAAGTGGAGATCAAATTTAAAGTGTTCCCTGTCATGTTTATCCGTGCAGCAATAACCGTCGGTTTGCTAATCCTGACAGCCGGCTCCTCGAGCCTGTGGGCTCAATCCATTTCAAATGATACCTGTATGATGTGCCACGGCAGGAAAGGGAGTGCATTCCCGCGGTGGACATGGAGCGGTTGGCGCATTCGGCCCATGGACAAATTCGCTGTATTCTGTGTCATCCGGATGCCGGTTCCATGCCCCATCCAAAGAAACTGGCGTCAGTGTCCTGTGAGCGATGCCACAAGGAACAATCGGAAGCGTATTTGGGTTCCAGACACGGCCGGATAGCGAAACGGGATCGGTCTGTCGCAGCTGTTTGTAGTGACTGCCACGGCATGGGCCATACGATTCTCAAATCCGACAATCCGGATTCTCCCGTGAACCGCAGGCATATCGTGGAAACATGCGCCCACTGCCATGAGGATACCGAACGAATGGCCTTTGTCAGGCTGTCGGTAAAGGATCCGGTTCGTTCTTACCGGCAGACGGTTCATTGGAATGCGTTCGAAGAGGGCAATATTGAAGCCGCTGTCTGTACGGATTGCCATGGCACCCATGCTTTATATAATTCTTTGAATCCGGCGGGCCGGATTTTCAAAAGGAACATTCCCGACACTTGTGGTAGTTGCCACAAAGATATCGCCGAGGAATACATAGAGAGTGTTCACGGCCAGGCAGCAATGAACGGAGTAGCGGAATCTCCTGTCTGTACGGACTGTCACGGGAGCCATACTATTCGTTCTTCGAAGGAATCCGGGCTTTCGGCTTCGACCGGCGCCATTACCCATGTGTGTTCCGATTGTCACGAATCGGAGCTGCTTGCGGTTAAATTCAACCTGCCGACGGATCGACTCGAGACATACAGCAATTCTTATCACGGTCTGGCAGCCCGCCGGGGAGATCTGACGGTGGCAAACTGCGCTTCCTGCCACGGCTATCACGATGTCATGCGGTCTACGGATCCCCGTTCCTCGGTTTATAAATCGAATCTGTCTGAAACATGCGGACAATGTCATCCCGGTGCGGGCGATGTGCTTTCATCCGGAAAGTTTCACGGTTCCCCTGAGAGCAAACATTGGACACTCATGGCAATACAGTGGTTTTATTGGATTGTCATTCCGGTGGCCCTGGGCGCCATGCTGCTCCATAACGGATTGGACTGGGCCAGAAAAGCATGGTCGGGAGTCCCTGCCACAGTCCACCCCGATGACATCCGTTTCACGGTCAACGAACGATGGCAGCACTTCATTCTTATTTCCAGCTTTGTATTGTTGGCGTTGTCCGGTTTTGCCTTGAAGTACCCGGATGCGATATGGGCTGATTATCTTGCGCCCAGTGAGGAAGCCGTCCGCAGAAATCTTCATCGCTGGGGGGCGCTGGTTTTTACCCTCCTGTCGGTGTACCACTTTTTTTACATTGTCCTCACAAAACGGGGAAGATTTATTCTCAGGGAAATGAACCCCCGCTGGGCGGATATAAAGAATTTAATCCAGGTTCTTGGCTATAACCTGCACATAAGAAAATCCCCTCCTGCGCATGAGAGCTTTTACAGGTATCCTGAGAAAATCGAATACTGGTCTCTTGTATGGGGCTCCATCCTGATGATTGTTACGGGTTCCGTTCTCGTCTTCAATAACGTCACCTTGAAATATTTCCCCTTATGGGTTTCCGATCTTGCTACTCTCGCGCATTACTACGAAGCGATTCTGGCGTGTTTGGCGATTCTGGTCTGGCACTTTTATGCCGTGATCTTCGATCCGGATGTGTATCCGATGAACCGCGCCTGGTGGAGCGGACGTATCGGGCGTTCAGACCGGAACCTGCCTGGCGACGGGAAGAATTATTTTAAAAGAATTCCCTACGGTCGATTTTAAACACATATCTCTCAGTGTTCTATTTGGCGATCTTTTTATGGTTATTTTATATTGGGATCAGGATTTAAACCCGATTTTCTCACTG
>JARRLM010000252.1:0-4221 GCA_037386985.1 Acidobacteriota bacterium
CTGAGTTCTAAGTTCTGAGTTCTAAGTTCAAAAACATCTTTGATGGGATGCGGGAGTGTGATGGATGAATTGTGAGAGTACGATGCCTGCTGAAGTTCCGGAAGAAGAACGTCCCTGAATTGCTTCCATCCTGCCGGGACCTTATATTTCAACCATTCATCCATCCGCCTTCCATATACCACCAACTCAGAACTTAGAACCCAGAACTCAGAACTCGGAAAGTCGGCCGTTTTTCATTTTGATTGCACGCGTAGCGTAATCCGATGCTTTGGCATTGTGTGTTACAAGCAGAACACTGCCGCCTGTCGAAACATAATCACGAAGGTGTTTCAGGACAATTTCCGCGTTCTCGTCATCCAGATTTCCCGTCGGTTCATCTGCGAAAATGATTTCTGGCTGAATGAAGAGTGCCCGGGCCAAAGCGGTTCGCTGGCGTTCCCCCGTGCTCAATTGGGATGGTGTATGGTCTGCCCGGTCCTCCAGACCAAACTGGCGCATGAGCTCCCGAACCCTTCGATCCGGGTCTTCCTTTGATACGGACAGCAGGGGCGTCAGAACGTTTTCGCGAACTGTCAGATACGGGATAAGGTGAAATTGCTGAAAAACAAAACCGATGAAACCGGCTCGTAATCGACTTCTCTGGTCGGCCGGCAGATTGTATATACCGGGTTTTCCCATTAATTCAACTTCTCCCTGATTTGGCCGCAGCATGCCGGCCGCTGTCAGAAGGAGCGTAGATTTCCCGCATCCGCTGTGCCCGTTTATCGCGAGCAATTCCCCGGACCGTAGTGTAAGGGAAACGTTATCGAGAGCGGTTACTTTGCCCTTTGGGCCATCGAATTTCTTGGTAACGTTTTTCAGCCGGATCATCCTGCTATTCCTCCCGAAGCACTTCGGCCGGATCCTGCCCGGCTGCGATCATGGCTGGAATCCATCCGGCAACCACGGCGAGCGTGGATGCACCAACCACGGCCAGAGCGGCCAGTCCGATCCAGAACTGCAGCGAGCCTGCGGCAGCGATCGTGATGCCTGTATCCGGAGTGGAGAAAGAAAGGATGACGGTGCTTCCTATTACCAACCCGCATAAGCCGCCCAGGATGCCTGTGGAAATGTGCTTCCAGATAAACAGCATGAAGATCCGTTTTGTTGAGACCCCCATGGCCCTCAGTATGCCGATCTCCTCGCGCCTGGAACGAACATTGATGAATCCCATGACCGCGATCCAAAGGGCGCAGGCCAGCAACACTACCGGAACAAGAATGGAAGCCATGCGTTCCCGTTCATTGCGTAGAATTTCCCTGCCCAGTTTTTCTTCGTTTAAAGTTGTTACCGCTTCCTCGGCCACCTGGTTCCTTGCTTCCGCTCTTGCCAGCGCTCGGGATTCTCTTTCAATAACCTGTGTGCCCGGGAGGATGGTAGCCACTTCTTTTCGGATTACCGGCAGGGCATTCCCGGTGCAGAGGCATTCGAGGGCCAGAATGGCATTAATCTGTCCTTGCTTTCCAAGAAGTCCCTGTGCCTCGTCAAGATCAATCCAGGCTGTAATGTCGTCTTTGTTGCCTCTTTCCGAGTAGCAGGTCGTTACGGTGAAAGGTTTTCCCAATATTTTTATTGGATCCCCGACCTGGATGTTCATGCTCTTGTGCAGCTCGTACCCCAGGATGACGGTTCCCGGAGGCACCGGCTGCACCATAGGCTGTTTGGGAGCCTGGTGCAGGGTCGGTATCTCCCCTCGTGTGCCTACCAGTATGATGGTGCGGTTCCGTTCCGGCCACCGGATCTTCTGTTGAAGGCTGGGCAATATGTGCCGGACGGAAATGATATCCGACTGGGCCAGCCGTTCCGCGTAGGATTCGGGCATATATTTCGTCGAGTAGTCATCCGAGTACCATTCCCCCAGATCCAGATCCTCAGGGAGGATGACAACGTTGAATCCAAGTTTCAGCATCGATTTCCTCGTATCGTCCTGAAGCTTGTCCATGCGCTGCTGCAGTTCCGCTTCTTTCTGGTGAAGGATGGAACTGGTGCGGACATCATGCATGCGTAACAGTAAAACAGACCCAACGATCGAGGCTGTTGCAATCAATGTTGCAAAAACGCTGAGGGAATAGCTGAATTTGCGATGGAATATCTCTTTAATGACAAGTTGACGGATTTTCATGAATTCTTTTTTCTATGATGACTCAGGAGGTAACCTCCGAAGGCCACAACAACAAGGACAGAGCCCAGGGTAATTCCATAAATTTTAAGAATTCCGGTGTCCCATTCTTTATCCGCGACCGGTCTCGTTTCCGTGACCGGCACGGCGGTTGCCGGAACGGCAATCCTTCCCGCGATGGTGGTTGAATCTATCGATTTCGCTTCGGGTGTTTCAAGGGACGCTACAGTTTCAACTTGCTTGACAGTTTCGTCCGGCATCACGCCGGTCAACTCCGGCAACGGGGTGTCTTCCACAAAGGCATTCATAACAACCATATCCCACGGTGCGGCCATCAGGAGGTCGAAACCGGGATTCAGCTCTTTTACTTCGCAACTGCATGAACCGGCAAGGAAAGCGGAAGCTTCCCGAATGTTTTTTTCGTTGATGTAGTCCCCGAAGAGGCATCCCAGTACCCGGCCGCGGCCGAAAACAGGAAAAACCATCGGTTGGTCTGTGTATTCATACAGGTCCGGCTCGCTTTTCAGCAGCAGGTCCACGAATACGCGCTCTGCGGGATCTTCAGAGGATAGGGTGAGAATAGGGAATCCGTAACTCAACTTCTTCTGTTGAGAACCGGACAGGATCGTGAATGGCGCGTTTTTATACGTCCGCAGAGCGACGTCCAGTTCCCGCCGCATCAAGGCTTCCGCACGTTCGTCTTTGTCGGTATTCCCGGAAGGAATAAAAACCCAGACTACGGAATCTCCTTTTATCAGGCTTTCGGCGATCTGTCTTCGTTTGGGAGCATCGACCAGTGTACGGATGAAGGACGAATCGGGCGGCACAACCCAGAGGGGGAGGCTTTTACCCATCTGCCCCGGATACCATATCGCCAGGACCGGCAGGGAATCGGGACTTGGGCCTTTCAGCAGATCGGTCAGTTTCTCTTCCGGGAAGGTGTTGACGTCGACTTCCCGCAAAAGCAGGTTCAGAGGATAGTCCGGGTTGGAGGCGATCTGCTTCAGCTGATCCAGAATGGCCCGGTCTTTTTGGCTGATTTCGTTTCTGTAGATATAGATGCCCTTATACGGGTCCGGTCTCCATCTCTCGAGGGCGTAACGGAATACGGGTACCGAACAGGAATGGACCTGCCGGATCGACGGTTGAATGGCACAGAATCCCGCCAGAATTAATAGAATGTGTTTAAATCTCAAAGAATTACTCATCTTTCCCGGAATAGCAGGCGACCTCGCCGTTCATCGTTGTCATGTAAAGCTTTCCTCCGGCGGCAATCATGCCGTCCCAGACCGGCAGGGAGTCGAGCTTGTATTCCGAAAGTTTCTTCCCGTTTTTGGCCGACACGGCCCACATCAGACCCCCTTCCTTCCCCTGGAGCAGTTCACTCTGCTCGGCAAGCTTGTCGCGAATGTCCTTTTCGTCCAGCGCGAAAAAGGCGTCTTCTTCGTCGATGATATCAGGCGGTCCAGCCACGAAAAGAGTGTCGCCCGCCAGGACCATGCCCCGGGCATGGAGCGGCGGCTCATCTATCTTCCATTTGAACTGCACCGCTGTTTTTTCGCTGTTCGGAAGCCCCTGCCGCAGTTTCCAGTCTCCAGCGTAGTTGAACAGGCCCTTATCGAACGCGCTTCGAGTCCCGGGCGGCTCTGTTATTTTCTCTATGGCTTTCTTGTCCGATTGCATCCCGGCGGCAAAAAGCCGGTACTCCTGGACGATTGATTCGGCGTAAAATTCCGGCTTGCGTCCATAACCGAATACCGTATTGTCGTTGACCGCGATAAGGCGACCGGCGGGCGTAACCTTGGCCATGATCTCCCAGCTGCCCCAACCGCCTTTCACGCTCTTACCATACATCATATAAGATCGATAATACTGGGAGTCATCCAGGAAACCGATCGGGGAGAAAACGTGCGCGCCTTCTCCCTCCTGGTCCCGAACATCCCTTACGCCGATAAACGTACGGTTGCCGTCCAGATCGAATTCCTGCGAGCGCATGTAGATATGTTGCCCGTCGCTGGAAAGGATGTCGGACAGGCCTACGGGCATATCCAGACTCTCGACCT
>JARRLM010000253.1:0-4216 GCA_037386985.1 Acidobacteriota bacterium
TTTTTATACAGGTTTCTGATGGCCCATGGAAGCCCGAATTACGGCCACAGCGGTATCTGCGCCATGCAGAAGGCCTTTGCGTTTTCCTATACGCTGGGTACCCCTCCACTGCCGGATATTTCTCAAAGCAATCTTATAGTGATTTGGGGGAAGCAACCCGTGTATTCCGGGAGTACCCGCGGAAATCTGAAAGGCATCCTCGATGCCAGGGATCGCGGTGCAAAGATTATTTCAATCAAGCCGACCATGGAGCCGGATGTCGCAATCTCTGATCTCTGGATTCCTGTCCGACCGGGAACCGATGCGGCATTAGCGCTTGCCATGCTTCATGTGATTGTGCGCGAAAAACTCTACGATACCGAGTTTGTTTCCCGGTGGACATATGGTTTTGAGAGGTTGGAGACCCATATCGGGAAATATCCGCCCGCATGGGCAGCTCCTATTACGGGCATACCAGAGAAGGATATTGTGGCGCTGGCGCGCACGTATGCGAACACCAAACCGGCATGCATCGATCATGGGAACGGCCTGGAGCATGCACCTTCCTCCAACAATGCCGTCAGGGCTATAGCGATCTTGATGGTTATCACCGGTAATCTGGATCGACCCGGAGGAGATATTTTCCCTGCCGGCAGCGATAGGGCGCGTCCGAAGAGTGCACATTTGCCGGACCGTTATACTCACGAGTGGGTGGACAAGCTGGTTGCTCCCGAGTTTCCAAAACCTTTTCAGCCTTTTTTTGAAGGAACGTCGTCGGCCTATTATAAAATTCTCGAAAGCGTTCTTACCCGAAAGCCTTATCCTGTTCGATGCGTTGTCGCTCCGGGAACCCAGCCGTCGGTCAGCACACGCGGTACCAGGCATGTTCTGGAAGCTCTCGAGAAACTGGATTTCTACGTGGTTGTTGATGTCATGCGCACGGCGGATATGGATTACGCGGATGTGGTAATCCCTGTTGCCACCATGTACGAAACCGATCATCCTTTCGAGTGTATGTCCAATTGGATTATGGCTCGCCGGAAAGTTATCGAGCCGCTCGGTGAGTACAAGTCCGATTATGAATTCTGGATAGATCTTGGTGTTAAGATGGGGTATGCGGAGGATTTCTGGGGCGGCAGCATTACCCGCTGTATGGATGATTTACTGGAGCCCCTGGAATTAACCATGGATATGCTGAGATCCAAGCCGACGGGGATGATTTTCCCGTCTGAACCTCCGGAATACGAGAAATACTCCCGTGTGTTCGCGCGGCCCAGCATGCGTTTTTCAAAAGCGCCATATTTGCCGCAGGGGAAAGTGGCGATTTACAATACCACCTTTGAAGAGAATGGATTCGAACCGCTGCCTGTATGGGTCGAGCCGCCGGAGAGTCCGACAGGCACTCCCGAGTTGCTCGAAAGATACCCGCTTACCTTCTCTGACTTTCATACCTCCAAGGTCTACAACGCCGGATGGCTTCGCAATGTACCTTCTTTAAGAGAAGTACTGCCGTATCCGACGCTGCAGATACATCCTGAACCAGCCGGCGAACGGGGAATTCAGGAGGGAGACTGGGTGATTGTGGAATCGCCGCACGGAAGTATGAAAATTAAAGCCCAGGTCAACGCCGGGATACGGCCCGATACGGTTATGGCCCTGCACGGATGGTGGCAGGGGTGCGAGGAGCTCGACTTGCCCGGTTTCCCTCTGCTGGACGAAGGCGCGAACACGAACAGCATGTACAGCGTCGATTCCGAAAAGGCCTATGATCCACTGGTCACTGCAATGTCGAGCCAGACTCTTGTACAGGTAAGAAAGGCATAAGACGGGCCCTTTGGTTCCCGCCTGCGGGAGGAGTCAGGAGTCATTATGGGAGAGCAATTCGGTTTTTACATTCACACAGACCGATGTGTCCAATGCCATGCCTGCGAATTGGCGTGCAGCGCATGGAACGGCCTGGAGCCGGGTGTTCGCTGGCGAAAAGTAATGGATGTCTGGAGCGGGCGGTTTCCAAAGATCAAAAATTTAACCGTTTCGTTTTCCTGCATGCATTGTGAAAAGCCTTCCTGCATGCATGCCTGCCCGGAAAAAGCCATATCCAAGCGGATGAAGGACGGAATTGTCACGGTCGATCCTCAAAAATGCGTCGGCTGCCGAACCTGCGAATTTGCGTGTCCGTTTCAAATTCCTCAGTACGGCAAAAACGGCATCATGCAGAAGTGCCATATGTGCCTGGATAGAACGGCTCAAGGCTTAGAGCCGTCCTGTGTTGCTACATGCCCCGGAGAAGCGCTTCAGTTCGGAACAGTGGAAAGCCTGCTTAAGATATCGGCCCTGAAATCCGGCAATAGATTGCCTTCCTCAACAGTTCCCTCCCTGATTATTTCAGGGAAACTCACAGGGTCGGCAATTTTAAGGATGTTGGAAAGGAATAGATCGGCCTGACTCTGGGGAAATTTGAGATAACCACCCTGCTTGGCCTCTGAGGAATAGGCGAAGTCTTCCAGGGTGGGTGCCTTTGAGGGGGCTGCAAGGTCGCCCTGAGGTTCCTTCCCGACCTATCTATCAATGACCGGAAGAGAATGTGCATTAGGGGTATACTATTTATGTGAAAGGATTTTGCAGCACCATATATTTAAACTGGAGATGTGGCTATGAAAGAAACCCATGATGACGTAATCCGGGGAAAGAACCTTCCGCGAGTTGGACAAACCGTCCGCAGCAGGAAATACGGCACCATCTGGAGAGTCACAGAGAAAAGGGAAGTCTGGCAAGACACTACAGATGATCCTGAGACGGGACAGCCGCGTTTGTTGCCGGCAATATTTCTCACTTACGCTCAGATCAAAAAAGGGCAGCCCCCAGGAATGGGTAAAAAGTTAGGGTATGCCTATACTCTGAATGACAATACGTTCGAGGCAAACTGGGAAATTGCCGATAAGGGATAGATTTTGAACCGGCTTCGCCGGTTTCATTGCCATCGCCGAATTTGAGGGAAGCAGACGACCAATCTACAGTCGAAGAAATTGCAGCACCTGTCGCACATAATACAACATCGTACTGAACCCGCATTTCTCACAGATTCCATAGCGGCATTAGGAGAATATGCATGCCTACCAAAGGTAGCGTTCGAAGCTGGCTGCTGTTGCTTATCCTTTGCATTTTCGGCCGCACAAGCATTCCCATTTCAGCGCCATCCGAAACGGTGCTGCAGGACGATGCAGAGCGAATCAGCGATTGGCCGCAATTTCGTGGCCGGAATGTGGACGGGATTGTAAATGAGAAAGTGTTCGAACAAGATCGACCCGTCATCCTCGATCTTAATTGGAAGGTAAAACTCGGCAGCGGCTATTCCGGCATCAGCATCAAAAAAGACCTCGCTGTAACTATGTTCGATGACGGCGAATTCAATGTAATCGCCGGATTCAATGCCGTAACCGGACAGGAACTCTGGAGGTTTCCCGTCAGCCCGAAGTATCAGGGTCACGACGGTTCATTCGACGGTCCATTATCGACTCCCCTTATTTACAACAATCATACCATCGCACTCGGTCCCTCCGGTCGCCTGTTCGCCCTGAACAATCTGGATGGAACGCTCGTATGGTCTACCGACCTGGTAAAGGATCACGGAGCAGTTCCACCTCGCTATGGTTTTGCCACATCGCCCATCGTTGAAGAGGGCACCATTGTTCTGCAAATCGGCAGTAAAAATGGAGCAATCGCCGGGTTTGATCCCGAAACCGGCAAACGCCGATGGATCACCGGGAATGACTTCGTCGACTATCAAAATGCCGTGCCGATAGCGCGCAACGGCGATCGCTTTGTTCTTTCAGCCGGGGCCGAGGCGATCATGGGAATTAATCCGTCCTCGGGAGATGTGTTGTGGCGGTATGATCATGGGGGCGGCGGATCTCGGGGTATTTGGTGTATGGTCCCCGTCCCGGCCGGTCCCGACCATGTGTTCCTTGCATATAAGAATGACTCTTCCGCTCTTATCGAGCTTGATGGTCGGGACACAAACGTCACCGGAAGACAGGTTTGGGAAGAACGAACGATCCGCAACAGCTATAACGTAGCTGTGTACCATGAGGGCTATCTTTACGCATACAGCAGTCGATTCCTTACCTGCGTCGATATGGCCACCGGAAAAGCGATGTGGAAGTCCCGCCAACCCGGGGACGGGTTCCTGATTCTGGTTGATGGGCATTTGGTAATCCTGACCAAAGAGGGGAGCCTT
>JARRLM010000254.1:0-4215 GCA_037386985.1 Acidobacteriota bacterium
TTTCCGCCCCAAGGTATTTGGCGCTGGCCGTATCCAACCCCGAGAAAAGGAGGCACTCCGGGTAGGGATGCGTGTGCGGGTCCAGGCCGCCGTGCCATTCCCCGAGTTCAGTATGCACGCCCCAGGAAAAATTCAGGTTCATGCCTTCCAGGTGATCCCGACCGATGAGCCGGATTTCCCTGCCGGCATTTCCGGGACCGATTGCCAGCGGAGCAGGCCGGCCCGGTTCTTTTTTCATCTCATCCCAATTTACTGTGCCAATGCTGAGAGGTTTGATGCAATGCTCGTAGTTTCTGCTTTCCATGGTGCATGCCCTCCTGTCCGGCTCTAGTATCACATGTCGGGACAATCATTCAATAAACATCGCGCTCCTCTTGTGGAAGGACTAGGATTCCGTGTCTATTTACTTTTGCATTCCGGCGCTGTAATCTCCTTCTTTCCACATTTGAAGCAGCGGGAACTTTGAGTGTCCTGCATTATAAGGGAAAATAGAGAGGGAAAACATGGCTTACAGGACAAAACCGATCAGCAGAATGACGGACGCCTTTTCCGTAAAAGGCATGAACGTCATCGTCACAGGCGGAAACCGGGGCATTGGATTCGGTATCAGTGTTGCCTATGCCCAGAGTGGCGCGAATGTGGCAATCCTCTGCCGGAATATTGAAAAAGGGAATACGGCTGTCGAGGAGCTCAAGCAATATGGGACTACATGCATTTGCGTTGCCTGCAACGTCGGTTCCCTGGAGAGCGTAAAAACGGCCATGACCGAGGTTCTGGCAACGTTTCCGGTCATCGATGTGCTTGTAAATAACGCCGGTATTGCCGCTGTTTCCGAATTTCTGAATGATAAGGACCAGAAAGGGTGGCACGAAGTCATCAATACAAACCTGAATGGCCCTGCATATATGATTTACGAGGTTGTCCCCCATATGATAAAGGCCGATCGTGGCGGAAGCGTTATCAATATCTCCTCCACCGGCGGCCAGGCCCTGGGAGGCGCCCGGACGCATCCGATGCCGGGATATCACGCTTCCAAGGCGGCGCTCGACATGTTTACGCGCAATATGGCGATCGAATTCGGAGACTATGGTATACGTGTCGTCGGCATCGCACCCGGCCCGACCCACTCCGACCTCGACGTGGATCTTCCGCCGGATGCCCTGGAGAAGTTCGCCAACCTCATGCCGATGCACCGTTTCGCCGAACCGATCGAGATCGGCGCCCTGTGCGTGTATCTCTCCTCTCCCGCGGGCAACCATATCACGGGAACCATTGTCGTCCATGACGGGGGCCTCCTCCAGATCAGCTAATGGTCTCCTAACGGGGACTGACCACGATAAATTATTGCAGGATAAGAACATAGTTCCAATTTGCTATAGGTAAAAAGGGCCTTAGAGCCATTTTGGGGGGTCTTTTTCTGCGTTTAAGGATTTAGACCTTATGCCATGATTCCTTAGAATGAAAAAAAGGAGCCTGAATCTGATTCTAAGGCTCATTTTCAGGTACAAAAAACACCTTATATCCATTATATTCTTTGGAATATCGTGGTCTGTCCCCAATAAGGAGGTTGTTGTGGCCAAAAATAAAGAACAAAAGAAACGGTATCATTCCCTGGCCGGGCGGCGGGATTTCATGAAAGTTCTGGGGATTGGTGCGATGGCAACAGCCGGCAATTCATTCGGAACTTCTTTCCGGGGTGTAGACGAAATGATGTCCTCTCCCATAGCCGACCGGAACCTTCCCTTCTGGGTCAAGGAAGTCGATGAGCCCACCGTGGAAATTGACTGGGAGAACATGGAAGTTTTTGCCAATCCGATGCTGACACTCTTCAATCGATCCTACTGGGAAAAAGGGGAGTGGGAAAAGATCCGGGACAAAAATCTCGCCACTACGACCGAGAAAGTGAGAAACAAGGTTCCGGGATATTCACTGCGGGACCGTGCGCTGGGAGATGCCAACTGCTGGGGGTGGGGCCTCAGCGAAATTGCCCCGTCCTGGACGGGACCGGAGGTAAAGCCCAACTTTAACTGGGAGCACCCCGCTATGCTGTACACGCCGGAAGATTTCGGCGTACCACGATATGAAGGGACTCCCGAAGAAAACAGCCGCATGTTGCGGGTTGCCGGACGCATTATGGGAGCTGCGGATGTGGGCTTTGTCAAACTGAATGATAGAGCCAAAAAGCTTCTGTATGGCATGGTGCAGTTTGAAAAGGTGGAAAAGGGATATCCGAAACCGAACGGTATGAAGATACTGCCCGACAAAGACCTCTGGGTCATCTGTTCGGTTATTCCCCAGTCCTTATGGATGGCACAGTATACGGATCGCATGAGCTGGGCACAGAGCAATACGGCGGCATATTCCCGTGCCGGAATATTCTCCAATCGCATCAAGGTATTCCTTAGAGGCCTGGGTTATGAGCATTACGGTGGAGGCACCGCCGATGTGGGCCGTGCCGTCGGTTTCGGTGTTCTCTCGGGAATGGCCGAATACGGCCGGATCGGCATTATGGTCAGTCCGCAATATGGGGCCAATATTCGCACCGTCATCCTTACTATTACCGATCTGCCGCTGGCCGAAACCAGACCGATCGATGCAGGCATCACCAACTTCTGCCGCACCTGCAAAAAATGCGCGGAGAGGTGTCCGGCAGGCGCCATCAGCATGGAAGACGAACCCTTCTGGGGAGGGGACGCTCCCTGGCAGGCGAAAGGGATCAAGGGATGGTATTCGGATATCAAGAAATGTTTTGAACACGTATTCGGCGGCGATCCGGACTGCAGCATCTGTCAGGCGGTCTGCCCATTCAGCAAATTCGACCGGGCTGTGATTCACGATCTTGTACGAATGTCCATATCTTCAACCCCGGCGCTCAACCGGATCCTGCGCAAACTGGATGACATTTTTGGCTACGGTACACCCAGAACCGGGGAAGTCTGGGATATCGATCCCAAGGATATCCCGTTGTTCGGTTTGGACACATCACGCTCATAAGCCCTGGAAGGAGAATAATTCCATGAAAACAGTCAGCTGGATCTGGTTCTGGTATTTTCTGATCGGATTTATTTCAGGCGGAGGCTTTGTGTCCCTCCGGCATTATTTAAGGAAGAAGGCGATACGGCTTGCCTGGTACGAATGGATTTTAAGCTTTTTGGCCTTGCTGTTTTTCATTGCTATGGTTCAAACCTTCATCGCTTCCATGGTGGAGGGCGAACCGCGGGCGGCATGGATGAGTGTTGTTTTTCTGGGTGTCCCGATGGTTCTGATTACGGTGGGAACCTACCGTTCAGTTCATGCAAGATTGAAACAGGGATAATAAATTAAGACGTCCGGTTACAGGACGCATTCCCTGGTTTATCCCGGAAGGGACATGCGGGATCAACGCCGGACCTTCCGACGAAGCCACAGCAGGGAATCCGCCACAGGTCTTACGGGGCATATTCCCCGGCACCAGAAACGCTGGATGAAAAGCGAAGCAATGATGACGGCGCCCAGCAGGCCGAAGTGGAAGGATGTGCCGATGAGACCGAATAATGTGCCTGAAACCTCATAATTATTCGCACTTGGATTCCTGTAGATAAGAGCAAGAACAATCAGGACTAAAGCCAACCCCCTTTGAAACCACTTTAAAACAGCGCTTAAGCGACGGGAAGGGGCGCGTCCGCCTCCAAACATTCCCAGGAATTCCTGGGCGGCGCCGAACGGGCAAATCCCGCTACAGTAAGTATTCGTTCCGCCTGCAAGAATGAAAAGCAGGAATCCCGCAAGCAGGATATACCAGTAAAGATTCGTTTCCAAAGCCGGCCAGGTGCCAAGGATCAAATTGTTTATGAAGACGAGATTGAGGGGCTTGTTTAAAAGAAAACCTATCACACCCAGACCTGCAATCAGGGTTGTATAGCGAAATGCGCGTTTCCAGCGAAATCCCCGGCGCTGCAGCATAAGTCCAGACAGGAAGAAAAGGATCAGCACAACCTCGGGCCAGCCAAACTGAATTTCCGGAGAAGGCTCGGCCGGAACCGGCAAGGAGAGAACCTGTTCGGAAACTGTCCGCACAGCGCGACGGGAGGCGTCGGCCAGTGCCTGGCTTGTAGCCGTTGCACCGGTGACTCCGTCGACATCCCGACTCACGACGAATGCATCTGCACCCGACTTATCGACGAAGCGGGACAACAGGTCTTTTTCCCGTACACGCTGAAAGTAGGATCCCGTTTC
>JARRLM010000255.1:0-4209 GCA_037386985.1 Acidobacteriota bacterium
CAGGAAATTGCCGCCTTGTTATCGGAACGATTCGGCGAACGTATTCTGGAATCAAAACCGGATGACATGAATCCATGGAGCGCCGTGGAGCCGTCCTGCATTCTGGATGTTTGCCGATTTGTAAATTCCGACGATCGTCTCAAAATGGATCACCTCGAGCTGTTGGGCGGTGTTGACTACAAAGATCGCATTGAAGTGGTGTACGTCCTTTATTCTATGAAACATCGCCACCGCTATACGCTCAAATGCCGTCTGTCCAGAGAAGAGCCGAAGGTTGCCACGGTCGAATCGGTCTGGGCCGTTGCCAACTGGCACGAACGGGAAGCGTTTGATATGTTCGGAGTGGTATTTGAGGGTCACAGCGATATGCGCAGGATTTTATGCCCGGATGACTGGGATGGCTATCCGTTGCGTAAAGATTACCAAGCGCCTGAGAGTTATCGTGATATGCCTGTTTAGGAGGGTAGATGGAAGTAGATTATAGCGGCGATATCATGACTCTGAATATGGGACCGCAGCACCCATCGACACATGGAGTTCTACGCCTTGTATTGAAGACTGACGGCGAAATTGTAGCGGATGCTGTTCCTCATATCGGCTACCTACACCGTTGTTTCGAAAAACATGTCGAAGATGTCGACTATGCCGGTGTCATCCCCTTCACAGACCGCATGGATTACTGTGCTGCCATGAATATGGAACAGGGGTATGTTCTTGCTGTCGAAAAACTTATGGGGATTGAGGTCAATGACCGTGTTCGTTATCTCCGGATTATCATGGCGGAATTGAGCCGGATTGCCAGTCATCTGATTGCCGCCGGTACTTACGGAAACGATATCGGATCCTTTACACCTTTTCTGTGGTGTTTCAGAGACAGGGAAAAGATCCTGGACTTTTTTGAAGAAACCTGCGGCGCCCGGCTGCTCTACAACTATCACTGGGTCGGCGGCCTGATGTACGACATCAAACCGGGTATGGAGCAAAAAATCGTTGAGTTTATTGATTATTTCGAACCGCAGGTGGACAATCTGAACCGCTTACTCTCCGACAATTACATATTCATTCAACGAACAGCCAATGTCGGCATTATGTCCCCTGAGACCGCCATTAGTTACGGAGTTACCGGCCCGAATCTTCGTGGAAGCGGCGTACAGTTCGACGTGCGAAAAGATGAGCCCTATCTTGGATACGAGGAACTGGAGTTTGAAGTGCCGGTAGGGAAAGGCGAGCACGGGCCGGTAGGATCCTGCTGGGACCGATATATGGTACGCATCCGGGAAGTCAAGGAATCTTGCAAGATCATTCGGCAGGCTGTACCCAGGCTCACGCCTGGAGATGTGCGAGAGAATGTCCCAAAGCGCGTAAAACCTCCAGCAGGAGAAGTCTACATGCGGACCGAGGCTCCCCGCGGTGAACTTGGCTATTACATTGTAAGCGACGGCAGTTTGAAGCCATATCGACTGAAAGTGAAATCTCCATGTTTTACGGTTATGAGTGCCTTCAGAGAAGTCAGCAGGGGGGCCATGATCGCGGATATTATCTCGATTCTGGGCAGCTTCGATATCGTATTAGGTGAAATTGATCGTTAAAAAAGGAAGTTCTGATGGAATCAATTGCCAAACTCCTGCAAGCAATACCGAAATATGATGCGCTTCCGGAGCTTCTGCAGTTTCTTATTCCAATAGTGACAAGCTGCGTCATCATCTTTGCCCTGATGGCTCTTTGCGTCCTTTTTATGGTATGGCTGGAAAGAAAGGTATCGGCTCATATACAGGACAGACTGGGTCCCATGGTTGTCGGCGGCTGGCACGGCTGGGCACAAACCCTGGCTGATGCACTCAAGCTTCTTCTGAAGGAAGATATCGTTCCTGCCTCCGTGGACAAGATCCTGTTTAAAATGGCGCCCTTTATCGTTTTCTTGGGAGCTTTCGCCGCCTATGTCGTTCTGCCCTTCGGCGCATCATCCTTTGTCACTGACTTGAATATCGGCATTTTATATATTGTCGCCGTAAGCAGCCTTTCAGTCATCGGCATCATTATGGCCGGATGGGCCTCCAACAATAAATATTCACTATACGGCAGTATGCGTGCAGCGGCTCAGGTAATAAGTTACGAAATCCCGGCGGCTCTGTCCATAATGGCGGTTGTGATCTCAGTCGGCAGTCTTTCAATGGTCGAGATCGTCAAAGCCCAGGATGGCAGCTTCCTGAACTGGTTTATTTTTAAGAATCCCTTCATTTTTCTGGCATTTATCATTTATTTTATTGCTTCGCTTGCTGAGGTGAACCGGACGCCCTTCGATCTTCCCGAAGCGGAATCGGAACTAATCGCCGGCTACCATACGGAATACTCGGGCATGCGCTTCGCCTTCTTCTTCCTGGCGGAATATGCCAATATGCTCCTGGTCGCCAGCGTAGCTACAACGCTCTTTCTCGGAGGCTGGACACTTCCGATACCGCTGCTGTCGGAAATCATTCCGGGCCCTATTATATTTTTAGTGAAAGCGCTCCTGTTAATTTTCATCCAGATGTGGATGCGCTGGTCACTGCCGCGCCTCCGCGTCGATCAGCTTATGTATGTGAACTGGAAAGTGCTTATGCCGGCTTCCTTTGTGCTGATCCTGGGTGCTGGATGGATGGCCATCCGATAGAAATACATTTCTGAGGAATGTTATGGTGACCTATTTCAGAAATATCGGGCTGGGTATTTGGACCATCATAAGTTCGATGGTCATTGCGAGCCGCCATCTTTTTACACCTTCAGTAACCCTTCAGTATCCCAAGGAACGATGGCAGATGCCGGAACGATCCCGGATGCGCCTGTCGAATAAGATCGAAGACTGTATCGGATGCGGACAATGCGCCCGTGCTTGTCCGACGAGTTGTATTCTTGTTAAGACAGAAAAGCGCGGCAAAGAGGAACCACCGGTCTTTGCCTCCGACGGAACGGCTAAAAAGCTGCGGACTTATATTTTCGATATTGATATGACTTTATGCTGTTACTGTGGCCTGTGCACGTTTGCCTGTCCGACCCGCTGCCTGACTATGACGGGAGATTACGAATATTCCGTCTACAATAAGGATGACCATATCTATCACTTTGCGGTGGAAACGCCTAAAACCGATGCAGAGGCAGAGAAGCAGAGTCCAGCCAAGGATTAAATTTTCTATGGACAATAATCTTTTGAGTCAAATCGCCTTTTATTTTTTCGCTGTTCTGACGGTTGCGTCTGCAGCAGTCGTCGTCTTTGCGCGAAACCTGATACACTGCGCGTTTGCGCTGCTGTTCACGTTCTTCGGTGTTGCCGCCCTGTACGTATTTCTGGGAGCGGATTTCCTCGCAGCGACCCAGATGGTTATTTATGTAGGCGGTATTCTGGTACTGATACTTTTTGGAATTATGCTTACCAACAAACTCTACGACGTGAAACTGAAGACTGGAAAATCACAGTTTGTTCCGGCTGCCGTCATCGTTGTTGTCATGTTTGCAATTCTGGTGTTCTTCATGTTGCGTACCAGTTGGTTCCAGAGCGGATCCGTGCTCTCAGGACCGACCACCGCTTCGATCGGGGAGCTTTTGATGAGGGACTTTATCCTACCTTTTGAAGTTGCCTCCATTCTGCTGCTGCTGGCTCTGATCGGAGCGGCTATGATAGTGAGGAGGCGATCCGAATGATTGGACTCAACCATTATCTCATAATAAGTGCGGCGCTGTTTTCCCTTGGGATTCTTTGTGTGCTGACGCGTAGAAACGCGGTGAATGTTCTGATGGGAATCGAACTGATTTTAAACGCTGCAAACCTGAATCTTATAGCTTTTTCAAAATATTCCGCCGGCAATATCGACGGGCAGGTTTTCGCAATTTTCATCATTGTTGTTGCCGCTTCCGAAGCTGCAGTTGCTCTTGCCATCGTGCTGTCCATGTATCGGATTATCCGATCGGTAAATCTCGATCGCGCGGATACGCTCAAGGGGTAGTCATGAATCCACAGATTCTCACGGATTTAAAGCTGTTCCATCCGGAAATTATTCTCACTTTCACCCTTCTTATAGTTGTGGTTGGAGACTTAGCCTTTCCGCGAATCAGCAGGGGACTGTCCTTCCTGCTCGCCGCTTTGGGCCTTATTGCCGCCTTAATCGCCAGCATTCTCCTTCTTAGTGCGGATTCCTGTACTCTTTTCTTCGATGTTCTTTCTCTGGATCCGATGTC
>JARRLM010000256.1:0-8938 GCA_037386985.1 Acidobacteriota bacterium
GTGGACTTCATAGAGCTTCGGCTGAGTCATGGGGAATCTCTGGCCCAGGCAGTCGTGGACGCAGGCGCCGTCCGCTTCCGTCCCATGATGCTCACAGCCGCCGCCGTCGTTGTCGGCGCGGCGGTCATCCTTTTCGATCCCATCTTCCAAGGGCTGGCAATATCGCTGATGGCGGGCGAAGTCGCATCGCTGTTTCTCAGCCGCATGACCGTTCCCGTGCTCTATTACATGATGCGGGGCCGCGAGCTGAAACATTCAGCAAAATTGCAGCAGTCTCATGCGCCTGCCGAGTAGGTCTGAGGGCTCGATCGGGCCTGAATGCAGGATTATTAAACCGATGTTCGAAAACCGGGAAAGGAGAAGGTTATGGTTGTCGAAAGATGGATTCGTTTGATTGCCGGAAGCTTCATATTGATCAGCCTGGCTCTGTATCATCTGCACAGTCCGTACTGGCTATGGTTTACGGCCTTCGTGGGTCTGAACCTTTTTCAGTCCGCCCTCACACGGTGGTGTCTGATGGAAGATATACTGCTGAAAATTGGAGTCAAAAGGGAAAAAGCCGGCGAATAATCCGGGCGCATTGGAAGCAGGTATACGTTTCTAATGCATTGGAATTTCCTGTTTTCCGATTCAACTCTGTTTTCAGCAAGTCCTGCCCATGATACTGCGAGACCATAGATAATCGCCCGGTATCCTTCCCAAGCGGATTCATACAGTGTGGATGCTCCTCCCCGATTACGGCTTCCGGATCTTGTGAGAAATCAGGTTCCTGCTTGTAAGAAACACGGACTGGCTCGATAATTTAAAAATGGAATTGTTCATTGCTGCATTCAAATCCGTTGCCGTACTCATGGGCATCGGCGTCATAGGCTTTACGATCCTGGCAAGAAAAACCGTACCGACGAACGTACTGCGGGTTCTAACCCCCCTCGTGTTGGAAGTCTCGCTTCCCTGCATGATCTTTTACAATATCATTACAAGATTCGATCCCCATCAGATGCCGGACTGGTGGAAACTGCCGTTATGGTGGACTGGAATGATCGTGTTTTTTCTCATCCTCAGCATCATGGGCATGCAGTATGTCAACCGGAAATACAAAGGCGAAGTCGGTATTTCCCTTTTCTACCCCAACGCGACTTTCTTCCCTATCGGGATAATCCCGATCATATACGGCCCCGACACAATTCTGCTGGTGGAACTTTTCATATTCACATTGTTCATGCCGATTATCGTCTTTAACGGATACTTTTTCTTTTTTCGATCAAATAAGGTCGATTATAAATTCAATGTCAGCGATTCCAAAATTCTCAATCCAATCCTTGTAGCCACCATCCTGGCTGTGGTTTTCAAACTTACCGATACCGATGTATTCATCCCGGATTTTATGATCACGATTACCGAAATTGTGGGCGCTACCGCGCTGCCACTGCTGATGCTTGCCATCGGCGGCAATGTCTACATTGATTTTACGCGCCGAGGAAAATTCGACATCGGATCTTCGGTCAGGTTCATCCTCACAAAAAATATTCTGTTCCCGGCTGCGACACTCGGAATGATTCTCCTGGTTCACCCGCCAACTTCCGTGGCCACACTGATCCTTATTCAGGCCGCCGTACCCCCTTTGACCGCCGTTCCAGTGCTGACCGAAAGAGCTAAAGGGAATGTTGCGCTCTCCAATCAGTTTCTGATTTCCAGCTTCATATTTTCTATTATTACAATCCCGTTGAGCATGTGGCTTTTCAGCATCCTCTACAACTGATCTTTCAAATGGAGAATGATTATGATCACTGTTAATGTTCCAGGCTTCAAATCATTCCAGTTTCATCACCTGGTCCTCGACGTCAATGGAACGATCGCAAAAGACGGCTGTCTGATTGACGGCACCCTGTCTCTGCTCGAAAAGCTTCGCCATACACTCGAAATCCATCTGGTCACCGCCGATACTCACGGCAAACAGGAAGTCATCGATCGTGCGTTATCTCTCCGGGCGGTGATCATTCCGGTTGAAAACCAGGTACAAGCCAAGCTGGACTACATCGAGAGACTGGATGCAGATACCGTCGTTGCCGTCGGCAATGGTGCCAACGACGCAGCCATGCTGGAACGCGCCGCTCTCGGCATTGCCGTGATCGGCCCGGAAGGTGTTGCCGCAGAATCCATCTCCAAGGCAAAAATCGTCACCGCTGACATCCAATCCGCACTGGAACTGCTGTTGTATCCCAACAGACTGAAAGCCACACTGCGCCGCTGACACATCGTGAATGTACCTATCGATTTTATGCATCCGGACGTCATTGCAATTATTTCAAACGCTCCTAATATGGTATTCTTAGCGCTTTCTTGAGGGCGAACAGGAGATAATTTTGACCGAACCGAATGTACGGATCCCATTTGACCTGTTGGAAAACTTTATGGTGGACGTTTTTAAAGGGGTGGGCTGCCCCGATGCAGATGCCAGGATATGCGCGGAGGTACTCATCACCGCCGACAAACGCGGCATCTATTCACACGGCGTCGGCCGGTTGAAGCCCATTTACTACGATCGTATTGTCAAAGGCGGCATCCAGTGCCCGGAAACTGATTTCGAAGTCGTTCGCGACTGCAAGGCAACGGCCGTAGTCGACGGACATCACGGCATGGGCATGGTCATCGCAAAGCGCTCCATGGAAATGGCCATCGAAAAAGCCCGTGCACACGGTCTGGGCATGGTTACGGTCAGAAATTCCACCCACTACGGCTATGCAGCCCATTATCCGCTAATGGCCGTCGATGCCGACATGATCGGTATCACGGGCACAAATGCCCGGCCCTCCATCGCCCCGACGCACGGTGTAGAAAATATGATGGGCACAAATCCGCTAGTGTTTGCCTTCCCGACTGACGAAGAGTTCCCCTTCACCAACGACTACGCGACATCCGTCATGCAGCGCGGCAAGATAGAAGCTTTTGCCCGGCGGGGTGTGAGTTGTCCCAAGGGTCTGGTCGTAAACAGCGACGGCAGGTCAGAAACCGATCCGAATATAATCCTTGAAAGTCTGCTCCGGGGTACGTGCGCCTTCACTCCCATCGGCGGGCTGGGCGAAGAAACGGGAGGGTATAAAGGATACGGATTTACCACTGTCGTGGAGATACTCTCTGCAGCCCTGCAACAGGGGGAGTTTTTAAAACGTCTGAATGGACGTGACGATGAAGGGAATCCCATTCCCTATGCATTGGGCCACTTTTTCATAGCCATCGATATAGAATGTTTTACCGATCCGGCTGCTTTCAAAAAAACAACAGGAGATATCCTGCGCGGCCTTCGAGCATCCAAAAAGATCCCCGGGAAAGACCGAATCTACACATGCGGTGAAAAAGAATATCTCGCCTGGCAGGCGTACAGGGACAAGGGTGTACCGCTGGATCCTGTACTGCAACAGCAACTCTGCACCATGCGGGATGAACTCAAACTGCCGTATAAATTTCCGTTCGAGAACTAAAAACTCAAGTTTGAAGTTCTAAGTTCTGAGTTCTGAGTTTTGAGCATTGAATCACTCAGAACTCAGAACTCAGAACTTTAGTACGATGCCAGGTAGCGGTCGAGTTCCCAGGGGTGTACCTGGCCGATGTACTCCTGCCACTCGCTGCGCTTGGCCTGAATAATGTGGTTGGAAATGCGGGAACCGAGGGCGTTCTGAAGAAACTTATCCTTCTGAAAAGCACGGATTGCCTCGCTCAGGTCGTTTGGAAGGATGTCCACACGAAGCCGGCTCCGCTCCCTCTGGCTCATTTTAAAAATATCTTTATTGACCGGTGGGCCGGGATTCAGATTCTTGCGAATTCCTTCTATTCCCGCTGCTCGAACCGCGGCGAGCGAAAGGTACGGATTGCAGGCAGGATCCGGGAGGCGGAATTCGGTATAGGTCCCTTCACCCCGTCGGTTGGACAGGCGGACCAGGGGATTCCGATTCGCTTCAGCCCAGGCCACATGGGTGGGAGCTTCGAACTCCGGGGCCAGGCGCTTGTAGGTGTTCACTAACGGATTGGTAATAACAACCATTCCCAGTGCGTGATCGAGAATACCTGCGATGTAATTTAACCCGATGGGCGAAAGATGGTACGGACTCTCGGGATCGGTAAATACATTGACACCCTCTTTATACAGTGCCTGATAAAAATGCAAACCCGAGCCGTTCTGGCCGAAGAAAGGTTTGGGCATAAAGGTTGCGTGAAGTTCGTTGTCCATCGCTATTTTGCGTACCAGGAAACGGCAGGTAACGATATTGTCTCCAGCTTCCACTGCATCCACCGGCTTTAAATCGATCTCATGCTGGCCGGGAGCGACTTCGTGATGGGCGCCTTCAACGCGAAACCCCACTTTCTCAAGCGCCGAAACCATATCCCTGCGTGCTTCCTCGCCCCGGTCTATGGGCGCTAGATCGAAGTACCCTCCGGCATCGTGCGTTATGCTGGTCGCTCTGCCGTCGGCGCCCCGCAAAAACAGGAAGAACTCGACTTCGGCTCCAATCATAAGCTGGTAGCCCAGATCGGCAGCCTCTTTGACAACCTTCTTCAACGCCGTACGAGGGCAGCCGGAAAAGGGGGAACCGTCCGGCAATCGGACATCGCAGATCATACGCGCCACTTTCCCGCGACGGTCCTCCCAGGGAAAAACGCGGAATGTCGAATGATCGGGGAGCAGGATCATGTCCGATTCTTCCAGACGGAAAAATCCACCTATGGCTGAGCCGTCGAATACAACGTGCCCATCCAGTGCACGTTCAAACTCGTGCTCCGGGACCTCTACATTTTTTATCGCCCCCAGGATGTCCGTGAACTGCAGACGCAAAAACCGCACCCTCTCCTGTTTTGCAATTTCTAAAACCTGTTTTGTTGAATCGATCGGCATCATAACGGATCCCCAATCATCATTGAAACATCTCTAAAAAAGAAATTTTTCAGGTGTATACCATTTAACACTGTAAGTTTTGAGTTCTGAGTTACCAGTTGACATTTTGGGTAGTTCATTCCTTCTTGCTTAGAACTTAGAACTCAGAACTTAGAACTCAGAACTTAGAACTTGGAAATCAGAACTTACTGATAAAAATATTTCTCCACGAGATCACGGACGGATCGTGCCGTTTCCTCCCAGTCGGAGATAAAGGATTTTCGCACCGATGCATGTTCACCCCGATAGCCCAGACTGCCGGCCAGACGAACAAGCAACGGGGACGTCCTCGATATTTCCCGTGATGTCCATTCTTCCATCAACTGGTACCTGTTTTCGACAAGACGTTCGAACCTGTGTGCGGACACCAGTGTATTCTTCTCCGTTTCCGTCAATACTCCCGCGTTACAAAGCCCCTGGGCAGCATCCTTCAGGCCCGGTGCACGGATGTCAGGGTTCCCTCTACCATGTTTGATCTGGAGGAACTGCACAAGGAATTCAATATCCGCAATCCCGCCTTTTCCATATTTAAAATCAATATTAGATTTCGTTTCGTGGCTTTTTTCGTTCTCGATCCTTTTCTTAAGATGCCGAATGGATTCAAAAGCCGTCTCATCCCAGTCATATTCATAGACCACAGTTGAAAGGCATGCGTTCCATTGCTCCACCAGTTCACTGGAATCGTCCAGAATTCTCGAACGAACAAGGGCCATCCTTTCCCATGGCTTCATATACTGTTTTGCATACTCGAAGAAGCTGTCCCAGGAGCGCACCAATATTCCCGAAGCGCCCTCCGGACGAAGCCTGAGATCGATCTCGTAGGCCAACCCTTCCGGGGTGATGCCTGCAAACAATTCGAGGATCTGCTCGATTCTTTCTTCCTGATACATCTGGAGACGGGCTCTTCTCTCCGGATCCGTTTCGTGCACGGGATCATAAAGAAAGATCAGATCCAGATCGGAGGCATAGTGCAGTTGCCGCGAACCCAATTTCCCCAAGGCAATCAGACGTAAGCGTTCCTCCCTTTCTTCCGTTGGATGAATCTGCGGCAGGCGTGTCCAGTCGACAGCAGCTTTGAGACATGCGGAGGCAAGGTCGCTCAGCTCCCGGCTGATCTCCAGAGAATCCGCGAGACCCGCCAGGTCCCGATAGGCAATCCGGACCATTTCTCGCTTCCGGTACTTTCTGAGAACATTCTCTCTCTTCTCTCCCAGAGGGGATGCCCCCACCCGGTCCATCAATTCCGCAAGCATCTCCCCTTCCTGGCGGCCTTCATGGAGATAGAACCCGCGGGCAAGACTGTCAAAGTATTCGGGATGGCGGCTGAGAATCTGGCGGCAGCGATTGCTGAGCGCCAGAAGGTTTGTCAGACGGGAGAGATGGGGGCGTCGCGACGCAAGAGTACGCAAGAAAGAAATGCGATTACCCGTAGATGTAGCGAAATCTTCGAGATTGTGCAGGGCGCGCCAGGTAGACTCTTTCCAGGATACTGCGCACCTTAGAGCGGTAACGGGCTAAAATTTTCCGAAAATCTTTCCCGGGAGATCCGGTGAATTTCCCGAATCCCAATCCTCTCGCCAACAGCTCAATTTCTTCGGACGAATCCGACAGTATGGATTGCGGCGTCAGTGCTTGAAGCTGCAGCCGATGCTCGACAATCCGAAGAAAAATATAAGCCAGCGATAAAATGCTTTCTTCACCCTGAAACAACACCTTCATTCGAGCCAGCGCCTCAATTGCATCCAGCGTATTCTCCAGGCGGACCTCGGGATATTTCCACCCAATGGTCAGCTGAGAAAACTGCGTATAGAATTCAATATCGCGAATTCCCCCGGGACCCTGTTTCAGGTGAATTCCCGAGTCGACGGCATATTCCTTTTCTGCACGATGTTTCACGCGCTTGACATCTTCAAGGGCCGCCTCTTCAAGCTGCCTGGAGAATGTAAAGGACCGGACAAAGTTCTGGAAACGATTCCCCGCCTCCGGACATCCGGCAATAAAACGGGCCTTGATCAGTGCCTGGCGCTCCCAGGGCTCTCCCCAGGACTCGTAATAGTTCATCAGGCTGTCAATAGTCGGGACCAGCGGACCGGTTGAGCCATGGGGTCGAAGCCTCATATCCACCCGATACAGGAAACCTTCCTGCCCAACCTTTGAAAGAGTACGGACCATCCGTTCTCCCAGCTTGGAAAAGAAATCCGCCTCTTTTGTCTCGGTTGGATTGCGCCGGCAGAAAATCAGGTCGATATCGGAACTGTAGTTCAATTCTCTCCCGCCCAGCTTTCCCATCGCAATAACAGCAAATCCTCCATCCGGCATCTCCAAGCCGGATCGTTCCGCTTCCTCTCCTGCAAGTTCTTCCCTGCAGATATCAAGCGTTGTCTGTACGACCCAGTCTGCAAGCACAGACAGCCGGGCCACCGTTTCGTGAAAAGAGAACAGGCCGGAAATGTCCATAAAGGATATAAACAGGTATTCCCTGCGCTTGAGAGCGCGAAGATTTTCGAAACGTTTCCTACCCGCTTCGGACTCTCTCTCCCAGTCCCTCCAAACCTCATCATAATAGGATTTCTTATCAGGACCGGAAAAGGCAGCAGGATTTTCCCCGAACCGGCGGACCTGGCCATTTAGCCAACCTAAGTACTCCGGATGCAACCGCAGTGTATCCAGCATGGGGGGAGATACCGTCAGCAGGGTGCCCAGATCGTGAAGGAAGGAATCTGAACAGGCTTCAATCTCCCCGATATCCATCGATTCCAGAAGGCTTTCGAATATAAATTGCACACGATCCGGCATAAAAGCCATTTGAGCGATTTGTGTTATCCGATTCATACCGATCCTGTTTAGCCCGTATTTCTCCGAATTTTTTTAATCCTGCTCCGGTGAACCCCGCAATAAAATCCGCAACCTGTCGATCCACATCGGGAAATCGGATTCCGGAATCTGTCCGCCTGCCTCTGTGGTCACATAGAAATTATCTTCCGCCCGCGCCTGCCAGGTTGCGATTTTCGCGGAGTGTATACAAAATCTGCAGCAGGCCATGCTGTTGCACACAGCATACAGCAGACCGGGCAGGTCGTTTGCAACAATATGAACAACAGTATGTTCTTCTGAGAGATCATTTCTCAAATCCAGACTGTCCGGGACGATGCCATCGGGCAGCGTTTTCCCCGACTGAGCAAAAAACTGCTCCAACGCCTGGTTTCCCGTCATCACATCCTTCAGGGCGGCTTGAATTTTTCTGGCCTTATACTCTGAAATCTGCATCCCGTTCGACCGGATATAAAGAGTATCCAGTACTACAGGATTTTCCTTTTCAATCGTAAATGCCTGGGCCCGGAGGATATCGATCTCACAGCCATACAGCACACCCGAAATCTTACCCAGCAGCCCCGGCCTCGAATCATCCGGAGTACAGATTGTCAGCTCTGTAAAATCGTCTCCCGGCCTGTTATAAACATCCAGAACGACTTTTTCTGCTTCAATCCGGTCAAGCAGCTGGATATGATTCACAATCATATCCAACGGAGTATTCAGTAGATAGCTCGCCGGCATCGTATTGTAATGTTTCAAAACCTCTTTTTCATTCTCAGATGGGTGAAGGGCTACAAGTCTCTTTCGTATCAGTCCAATTCGCCTTTCCGGCTCCAGACTGTCCTGAACTTCACCCGAAGTCTGTGAGAAGAAATCCTGCATCTTCCTGTACAGTTCCTCCAGATCCCGGACATCCATTGAAGTCCAGTTCGTCTCCGAAACCGCCCGTGTGTCTACATACGTGAACACATAAAGATGCCTTAACATTTCCAGAGTCGGAACACGCGCTGCCACTCTCTGAATAATATTCGCTGAAGTCAAGTCATGCAGCCTGGCCGTTCGCACAAGCAACAGGTGTTGTCGGACCAGTACATCCAGTAGTTCCTTCTTCTCGATCGAGAGCTTCAATCTTTTCGATACTTTCTTTGCCAGATCGGCTCCCGTTTCACAATGATCCTCTCCAGGCTGGAGTTTTCC
>JARRLM010000257.1:0-19406 GCA_037386985.1 Acidobacteriota bacterium
GTCGTAGAAGCATTTCCAGATTGGGTGATCCCGGGGCAATTCCTCCAGAAAACGGTCGGGGAACACCTTTTTCATCTGCTCCTCGAAGTTCCACAAACTCCCTTCGCCACGGAAATCATCCACTATAAGAAAGCCTCCTCTCAGGAGATATTCCCTCATTCTGACGGCCTCTTCATCCGAAAGATACATTTCTCCTACTTCGCAAAGATAGGCAACCGGGTACTTGAAACAATCATCGTTCTCAAATGAAATAATATGGCCGCCCGGATTTACTTCCAGCTTTGTCACTTCGGCCATGATCTTCATCAAATGTTCTCCCAGTCTCGGCCAGTCGTGGCTCCAGGGAGGTCCGCTCGCCCATCCCATCCCCCGTCTCCCCCGCGCCGTCATGGGCGCCACGAAAAATATGCGTCCGAAAGTGAACTTGCTCTCCTCACGGGGCAATTCCGGCACATCCTGTGCCCTCAGAAATAGAAGGCCGGAGATCAAGATCATCGTGAAACAGGCAATTCCCGCCAGGATCTTTTGCGGATGCGAAAAGGGTGGTTTTATCATTGGACGGCCTCGCTTATTTTCAGAAGGAGTTCCTGCGCCTCGATATAGGAGGGAGCAATCTCGAGAGCCCGAAGAACTTCCCGCCTGGCTTCCGGTGTATTCCCGGCAGCGAACAGAACCCGCGCAAGGTTGTAGTGGGCGCCGGCGGGATCGGAAACATCAAGTCCGAGCTGTGCACGGAAAGCCGATGCGGCGCTCGTCCAATTCCCAATTTCCATTGCGGCGTTCCCAAGCATCTTCTGGACGTCCGGATCGTAGGGATTGAAAAAAATTGCGCGGCTCAAAACATTTTCCAGCCCCGTCCAATCCTGACGCTTGCGATAAATTTCCGCCGATCGGAACAGCGGATCCCCCGAACTCCCGGCTATCCGGCTCCAGGCAGTGAAAACTTCCAGAGCGTCGTCTTCACGATCCTGTTCGAGATACATCCGGCCCAGCAGTTCATAGGGGTTCCCCTTACGGACATACTGGGGAAAAAGGTCTTTCGCCTTCACCAGGTATTTCTCGGCTTCCGAATCGGAACCCTCCTCTGCAAGCAGGGATCCCAGGATCAGATTGGAATAGAAATCATCCGGATTCCTTTCGAGTCGGCGTTCCAGTTCCTCCCGTTCCGGTCGACGGGCATCGGCCGCATTCCCGGGTTTGCCGGCATCCCTGAAAAAAAGCCTGGAGGCAATCTCTTTGTAGCGTAAATCGAGAAACCGGGCATACTCCGCATCCAGCGCCCGGGCATCCAGGCCGAATGCCTGCAGGAAAACCTCTTCCGGCGGCGTATTACGGCCAAACAACAGAAGCGACTGCCGGATTTTATCGAAGCCGTATTTCTCTTCCAGCATTTCGCAGACCAGCCCGGCCTGGTAATAGGCAAGAACAATCTGTTCGGGATCTTTGGGGCGAACGATGCCGGAATTCAATTCGCTGGCTTTCAGAAGCCGCCCCTCCTTGAAGGCCCTGACAAAACCGGCTTCGAGGGCATCTCCCCATCCCGGCCGGGCCCTCCATTCCTCATACACGGAAAGCCCCTCCGAGTACCACCGTGGGATGTTGTGATGGCTCATCTGAAGCGTCAGGACATGGACGAACTCATGCCACAGGACCGTGCCCCAGTTCAAGGGTCCGTCTTCTATCGCACGCGTAGAGAACATCGCAATGACTTTACCGAAGCAGACGCCCAGAGCCCCTTCCAGCCCCGGCAATCCCAGGGCTCTCACGGCAAACCCTTTGTGATCCGGAAAGACTTCCAGCTGGATCGGACCCTGAGGCTCGAAACTGTATCGCCGTGTAAGCTTTTCGTAGGCTTCCTCGGCCAAATCAGAGGCATAACCCGAAAGCACCGGCGCGTCCTCCTTGGATATGCGGAGAATGAAATGTCCGTTTGCGCTCTGGACAAAATTGTCCATGGTATCGAACAGTTCCAGTGAGTTATAGGCACGCGCATTAAAACCATCGCCGTCGAAGGCCTTATCAATCGCACGGCGTCCTGCTTCAAACTCTCCGATCCGTGTCAGGTTCATCCCGAGCCCGGTGTAGGCCGCCCAGAGTTCCGGGTTCAGATTTATGGCTTTCCTGTAAAAATCAACCGACTCTCGGTACTTGCGCCGGGAGACAAGCTGCTCCGCAATTAGGTAATAGAATTTTCCGTAGGCCGGGTTGATATCGATGATTTTTTGCTCGATTCCGGCGAATTCGGAAAGATGCGAGTTAAAGTAATGATAGATCGCCAGCAGGCTCAGGGAATGCAGGTCTGAGGGATTTACCGCCAGAGCCCTTTGAATTTCCTGGAGAGCCGCTTCAGGTTTCTCTTCATCCATCGCCAGTTCCGCAAGCAGGTTGAAAGCCGGTACGAAATTCGGATTCACCTTGAGCGCGGCCCGTGCATAGACTTCCGCATCGAAATCGTTTTCCCCCCTTTTCCCCAGGGAGATGCCTATCAAAGCATCGGGATAGAATTCATTGATCTCGAGACAATCGCGAAAGACATCCAGGGCGTCGGTGAAGTTATATTTTTCCAGGAACTGGTAACCGAAATCCGTCAATGCCGCTAAAGACACCTCCTGCTGGATCCGGGGGTCCGTTGCATCCATGATGATGTCCCGGGCATCGTAAATATAGCCGCGGCGCCAGGCCGCCACCGCAACATCTCCAAGCCGTCGGCTTCCCTGGACGGGACCTCTCCGATAGGCATCCAGAAGGGTTTCCCAGAGATCGGCGGCATCGTCCTTACGGCCCGTGTACTCCATAAGCTCGGCAAGTTCCCGGACCGCATCCATGAAATCCACCGTATCCGAGCTGCTGAGATCGATGGAACGCCGGAAATATCGTTCCGCTTCCCCGTATGCTCCCACTGCGGTCGAAATACGCCCCAGCTCAAGATACACAGGCGCGGATTCCACGCCGGGATTCTGCAACGTTTCAGCCTGTTCCAATGCTTCCCGATAAGCGCCTGTTTCCCGAAGCGTCTGAAGAAGACCGGCCTGGAACCGGCCGTTCCCGGGATCCTGCTTCAGGGCGGATCTAAAGTGCTTCACGGCACTTTCATAATCCCCGGACCTCAGAGACGCTTCAGCCTGCGGTTCCGCGTCCGATCCCCAGCCTGTAGTGAGGCAGACCAGGCAGAGGACTACGCTGAGTCCCATTGCACAGAAACGCACCTTTCTGCTTTTCTTTTCTTTCATTTTAATATTCCGAAACCCGGCACGTTCGGTCATTCCTCTTTCTTCTGAACCTGGGATCCATCCCTCAACTTTGCATTTATCCTGGCCAGTGTGAGAAACAGCTCTTCCAGTTTTTTCTCATAGACCTCTTCCTGCATTTCACCTTTCGCGTATTTCAGTGCTTCGATCTGTCTCTCCAGGTCCTGCGCCTCCAACGTCAGTTCCTGTTGTTCCGGAGTTAGATTGTCTCCTGCTCCGGCTGCGGGACCGGCATCCAGATAGGTTATCCGTGCAAGCAATCCCTCGCCGTTCTCGGGTGTCGGGTCGTTGTGCGCTTCGGCATCTCCGTTATCATCCAGCATAGGATGCTCGGTCGGCAGACGCCCCTCGTTTTCATAGAATGTTTCAACATTACGGAGCGTATATGTGAATGCCTCGACGAGGGATATTCGGCCGCTTTTATCCATATCCGCAGCATTGTCCTTGAAGGCTTCGATAAAAAAACGGCCCGTATGAGTAAGGTTCTTCTCCACCCGCCGGCCAAACGGGTTTGTTGCCTGGCGGCCAACCAGGTTGAGTTTGTAGGTCTTCGCATCGTAGTTGCCGTGGCCTTCAATAAAAACAAAGACAAGATCCTCACTACTCACCTGCCGCCGCAGATTCCGGCACACTTCCTCAAGATTTTCACGTGTCGATTGATGCTGTATAAGATCGGGATTCTTTGAGGGGTCGTCAAACAGTACCACAATCCTGTCCTGGGAAAAACCAAGCGTATCTTTCAATATTGTATGCAGTTCAGTTATTTCCTGCAAATAGCGTTCCTGGAGAGCGGGCTCTCCACTCGCCCCGGAAATGAGAATCGCCCATCGCCCGTCGCGTGCCGGCACGTCTTCAGCAAAAACCGGCAGGCTGCAGACAGCGCACAGCAGGCACCAGATACTGAGTTTATGAACACCGAATTGGAGGTGTCTGCGAACTCCTGACGGCAGATCCCGGCAGTTCATAGCAGCCCCTTCCGTTTTCTCAGAATCCATTCCGTTGATAATAGCCCCACAAGAAGGAGAAACAGAAACGGCATATCCCAAAGTTCTCTTTCTTCCACACGGGATGATCCTGTATCGATCATTGAGATGTCTTCCGGAAGTGTATCAAGGTTCTCCGGAGTATAGTAGCGGCCACCCGTCTCCCGGGCCAGCCTTTCGAGCAGGTTTGAATTCAATGTGGCGTTGTGGAACTCCTCGTTCGACTCGGCTATGCGAAAATTCGTTTTCTGGGTGCCGAGAATTTTGTCTCCCTGAGAAGCTTCGACAGACACTTCATAAATACCCTCTTCTTCAGTGTGTAAATCTGCTGCATACACACCGTTTTTCTCGACATCCCAATCCAGATTCAGTGTATGCGTCGTTCCGGAAGGTGCCTGGACATGAGCCGTCACACGCGCATTGTTTTGGGGAATAAAAGCGGAGTCATGCACACCGGCCGTCATGACAACAGTATCCTGTGATGAGTAGGAATCCTTATCCGTAGTTATCTGAACAGGATCTGTAACGTCGCTGACAAGCCAGCGAAGCATCCTCTTCCAGAATAATTCGTGAAAGGCGTCCGTATGCTCCAGTTCCATGCGCCAGCGCCACGTTGAAGCGGTCATCAATGCAGCTGATTTCCCCTTGCCGAAGCGTTGGAATGCAAGAATTACGTGGCCTTGCCCGGTTGTATCCTGAAGGATTCCCTCTATAAGAACCGTAGCTCCCGGTTTCGGGCCCAATGTTGAATTGTATCCCACCAGAAGCGGGGCCTTCTCCCATCTCTCCCGGTTCTCGGCTTCCATGTCGGCAAAACGGGTTACAGGATGCAACATTCCATAACCGGTCAAACGCGTTTTGAATTCCACATTCTGGGTATCCGAAACGTTACCTGCGCCGCCGTCGAGAAAAATCGGCAACACATCTTCAATCGGTGTACCTGTATATCCGCCCTGAGCGTAGGAATGCCGGCCTCCCAACATCAGGAAACTGCCGCCCCGGTCGCTGATAAAATCGGATATCATTCGCAACTGGTCGAGTGAAAAGAAACTGGCTTCCATGCTCCCAATAATGATTGTTTTGTATCGATAAAGACTTTCCTTATCCTCCTTTCTCTGCGGAGGAGGATTCCGTCCCCTGGTGTAAAAATGTGTCATCCGCCTGGCGCAGGAGAGTCTCAAGATGGAGATTTTCATCATCCTCGACGGCGCGCCTCAGGAATTTGTACTCCTCACGAGGTTGTCCCTCAACATAAAGAATTCGAGGCTGATTGTCTTCAATCCGTATCAATGCCGTCCTGGTATTGTTTTGCTGAACGATCTCTTCATCGAAAGGTTCTATCCGGAAGGTAATAACCCTGGAGCCGGCATTTCGGCAGTTGAAATTGGCCCGGTGGACCTTTACCTCGTCGTCACTGCCCAGCATAATCTCCCGGCTATACAGTAACCGCTCATCGTCGAAAACAACAAGCCGGGTTTTTTGGCCCGGGTATCCTGTCGATCGTATGGACACCTCGGCTTCAACCATGGTGTCTTTAAGTACTTTGTCCGGCATTGTAACCCTGAGAATCTCTGTATCCCGTTTAAAGTCCGTGGAGCCGATTCCGATCGTATAGACGGGAATATTACGGGCCCGAAACTGTGCTGCAGTTTTATCGAGATCGGCTGAATGATTGTCGGCGCCGTCCGTCATAAGGATGATGCCGGCTACAGGGGCCGTTTCCAGTTCCGTCGCAATCCCGCTTAAAGTCTTGTCAAAGTCTGTTATCTCCCCATGCCGAGGCAGGTCCGAAAAAGCTTCTGTCCTTTCAGCAATATTGGAAAACCGGAAAAATCGAAGCTTGAATTTCGAACTGAGCTCATCCAGCATAGGATTATCGTCCGGACGCAGCAGATTTTGCTCAACACCCAACCTGGACAGCCCTCCGATGCCGTCCCGTATTTCCGTGCTCTTGCTCGCGTCATAGGCTACTGCTACAAAGTTTTGCTGCGGAATTACGGCGTTCAGACGCAACACAGGCTGCAAAAACAGCAGAATCACAATCAGTAAAAAGGCGGCCCTCAACCCCATGAGCCCCATGCGCCAGGATTTGGGAAGAATGCCCGCAGTCCTGCGGTACAGCAGATAGCTGCCGGCGATTGCAAGGACGATCAGAATCCAGGTTATGTAGGAAGGCCAGAGGGGATGGAATGTGATCGCTCCCTTCTCGTAGACAAGGGGGCGATACTTAAATAGCCATTCGAAAATCGCAGTCATCGAAAACCAGGCTGCGGCGGTGCAGAGGACCAAGCCTACGGCTGTACCCTCACATGAAACTCTGTAAGAAATACGGGCCTAATCCTTTCAGCGATTATATAGTGCTTTTGAAAACAATGAACCCTAAATTTCTTGAATTCTTCAACGGAGAACGAAAGCGGCATCCCTGAAACCTTACTGTCCTTTATCAAGTGGAACACTGGTCGATCTCAGATCCGATACTCTAAATTTGAACTGCTAAAAACAACCTTTCCAACACTAATACGAATTCCATGCGCACCTTTGGTCAGGAATTTCAATTTGATTCATTTTAGTTGAAAATCGGGAAACACTCGGTCAGCATTTTCGGAGTTGACCTATTGCGGCATATTGAGTCAGGATGATTGCACTGCGGGACATTGAACAAGTGACGAGGAGAAAACGACGCATGACTTTTCTATTTTTGCATGAAAAACGGAAGCTGCATCTATGGGCCGTATCTTTGCTGGTCGTTCTCCTGACCGCCGTTTTCACCGCTACTCAATACGGCTTCCTGCTTTCCGATATCATATCCCCCGAGAAATTTACCGGTATAATTCAGGAATTTTCAGAACCAGGGGGGTATTTCCAATCCGACAATTTCATTTCCAACGAGGAGGAGTACCTGAAAGTTCTGGATAAGATGAAAGAACTTGGAGCTTCCGGAGGGGCTTATATCGGTGTCGGTCCCGAGCAAAATTTCACATACATCGCCAGAATAAAGCCTAAAATAGCATTCATAGTCGACATCCGACGACAGGCCATGATTCAACAGTTATTTTATAAAGCCCTGTTTCATCTGTGCCCCGATCGGACCGAGTTTTTGTCCCGACTGCTCAGCAGACCCTTGAAGGGGCCGGATGCGCCTCGAGCGGATGCCGCCATGGACGCTTTGATGCGTTATTTCAGCCTGGCACCTCCTGACGATCACGCTCTCTCATCCAATCTCGCTGAAATTAAAAAGATTATCCAGGAAGATTTCAAATTCCCCTTATCGGAAGACGACCGGATGTCCCTTGATTACATAGGCAAATCATTCAGGGATGACGGAGTCTTTATTTCATTTGAGATGGATTCTTTCCGGGGGCGAGGAAGGGGGCGCGGTCATTTTCCCACGATGCGTGAAATATTGGAACAGCGGGACTCCAGGGGTAAATACGGGAATTTTCTCGCAAGCGATGAGGATTACAGTTTTGTTCGCGATTTACAGAAGCAGAACCGGATCATTCCTATCGTCGGTAATTTCGCCGGGACCAAAGCGATAAAATCGATCGCCGGGTACCTGGAACAACAGTCGATACCGGTCAGCGTCTTCTACATTTCGAATGTCGAACAATTCCTGTTTCAGTATGACGAGTTCGAAGCGTTTTTAAAAAACGTGAAAACACTTCCCATCCGGCCCAACAGTCTGCTGATCCGCTCCATTGCCGGGATGTACCGGACCAGGCCCCGCTGGCCTATGATGGAAACTTTTCTGCAGAACCTTCCTGCTTTTATAAAAAATTACGATGCAGGCCTCTATCCCGACTATTACGACCTCGTGAACACAGAATTCATATCTGTCGAACCGTAATAAAGGGAAGGATGACTATGTGTGCCCGTGCGCCAGGGAAAACCGTGATCGAGCCGGCCAGAGAGATAAAAGTCTGCCGTGAAGTGGATGTTGTTGGACCGCCTGGATGCCAGGGGCGCTGCGCACTACCCGAAAAAAGAGGACTGGGGCTCCACCGACAAAGCCCTGGTCCGGCATTACATCGACGCCAATCTGGCCTGGTTCTATATCCGCGAGGATCTGAATATCGGGCGGAAAAGAGTTCTGTATACAGTCCTTATCGATCCTGAAATCACGAAATGCGAGCTGAACACAATGATGGAAGAAGCCGGTGTAGGGCTGTATCTCCACTGCTGGGGAGCACGGCCGGTCGTCGACGGAAACAGGGTCAAAGGTGTTATGATTGAAAACAAGTCGGGTCGCCAGGCAATCCTGGCAAAGGTAGTCATCGATTGTACAGGAGACGGCGATCTTCTGCAGCCGGCCGGCGCCGAGTGTGACACGCGGATGGTTGCCGGCATGAGGATTTCAGCATTCGCATTCCCTTTCTGGGTCAGCAATGTCAATATGAAAAAGCTGGAGGATTTCAGAGCTGCCCGGCCCGGGAAATATGACGAACTGATGCAGGATCTTGAAAGCCGGGGGGGCGCCTTTTTATATTTAAAGGACCTGGTAAGAAATCACGACGGAATCGTCTGGTTCCATCCCTTTTTCCCCAGCATGAATCAATCCGACATTCGCGAGATCAACCGTGTCGAACTCGAAGGCCGCAGGAAAATGCTCCTTTCCTACGACTTCTACAGGAAACATGTACCAGGTTTTGAAAACAGCTGCATCGCACTCAGTTCTCCGCAACTCGGAACCCAGGGCGGACAGCGTGTTGTCGGGGAATATGTCTGCACCGACAGGGACATGACGTCGGATGAAGTGTTTGAAGACACAATCGCGATATTTCCCAACAATGATAATGAAGAGATATCGGCCGGGCATCCCAACGTATGTATTCCCTACCGCGCGCTGGTGCCGAAAAAAGTCGACGGTCTGCTGGTGGCCTGCCGCGCGTTCTCTTCCGATTATCGGTTCAACGAATACTTCAACCTGATTCCCCACTGCATCGCGTTCGGACAGGCAGCGGGCACCGCCGCTGCCATGGCGGCCAATGAAGGCATCCATCCCCGTCAGGTGAATTATGCCGCCCTGAAGAAAAACCTGATCCGTCAGGGAGTGAATCTGCCCGGCTTCGCTTAAGCCGAAGCAAAGCTTCGGCCGGCTTCGGGCAAGCCTGCAAAGGGCTGATCCCGTTTTTCTCTAAGAAATCACCCACTGGAACGTTATTGGTAACATGTTGGGAAAAATTTTTAGGAAACACAACTTAGGATTTGAGGTTCAGATACTCTTCAGGAAAAACATTTACTAGGGGGATAGGAATATGTTCAGGCCAGGCTGTCGTCGTATTTATTTGGGCACTCTCTTTCTGGGTATGTTTGTCGTCCAGTTGCATGCACAGAATGCCGTCCCGCTTCCTGTAAAAAAGGTCGAATTGTATAAAAACGGGATGGGGTACTTTGAGCACCTGGGAACCGTGGAAGATTCTCAGAACGTTGAAATCGTTCTGCCGAGCAACCGGCTGAATGACGTACTGAAATCGCTGACGGTTCTTGATCTCGACGGCGGCCGGATCGCAGGTGTCAATTACGATTCCGCAGCGCCGCTCGATCGTCGACTGGCCGAACTGCCCTTCAACCTTGCTTCAAAGCCGGGCCTTGTCGATTTCCTCAACTCAATACGTGGCGCGGGTATTCAGGTAAAAACGTCGAAAGACACCCTCTCGGGGAAACTGGTGGGAGCGGAACTGCGGTCCCGGGCGGCCGGACCGGGAACAACCACCAATGTAATACAGGTCACCCTCTTCACGGACGAGGGGGAAATCCGGCTTGTGGAACTGGAATCGATCGGAGCGTTCAAGCTGACGGACCCTGAGCTCGCAAACGATTTCGGGCGTTATCTGGACCTTCTGAACACAACGCACCAGCGTGACGTCCGGCACCTGCGCATCGGAGCCGACGGTCAGGGCAGGCGGCAGATATTTATCGGGTATACGTCCGAATCTCCCATATGGAAGACCACCTACCGCGTCGTACTGGATCCCGATCAGAAGCCCCTGCTTCAGGGATGGGCGATTGTGGACAATACGACTCCAATGGACTGGAAAGACGTATCCCTGTCGCTCGTAGCCGGAGCGCCGATAAGTTTTATACAGGACCTTTCACAACCTATTTATGCAAGGCGTCCCGTGGTTCCACTGCCCCAGGGCGTCCAGGTCCAGCCCCGGCTATCCGAAGCGACGATCGAAACTGAAACGCCCTCCTTTGAACCCCGGGATGAGATGAAAGCTCAAGCTCGATCTGATCTGCTCGGTGCCATGAAAGAAGAGGGAATGTCCCGAAGAGCCCCGATGGAAACATTCGCTGCCGCACCTTCACCTCAACAGGCCATGCCTTCGAACGTCTCCGAAGCCATGCGGCAACAGGTTATGGAAACGGCACAGGCCGGGGCCGTCGCGGACCAGTTTGAATACAGGATCGGGCAGCCGGTTACGATTCTGCACAACGAGTCGGCGCTGCTGCCGGTGGCACGCATCCGCGCCTCGCTTTCTGGCTGGAAAATACAAGCGGCCTCACCCTCGATGCAGGGGCGATCACGCTAATAGATTCCAACGCATTTGCGGGGGAAGGCCTGATCGAAACCGTACAACCGGGGGAAAACCGCCTGTTCAGCTATGCTCTTGATCTTGGATCCGAAATATCGACAAAGCTCGGCAGCGAACGCCAGCGGGTCGCGCGCGTCGTTATCAACCGGGGCACCATGCACATGCACTCGAAAATGGTGGAGAAAAAAACATACAGGATCAGGAATAACAGCGAAAAGGCCAGGAACTTCGTGCTGGAACACCCGGTACGTTACGGATGGAAGCTCCTTGAACCCACACCGGTGGAATCGTCTGCAAATTTTTATCGCTTTAAAGTCCCGGTGAAACCGAAATCGACAACCGAATTCGTCGTCAACGAAGAATCCCCGATCGATTCCTCCTTTTCTGTCGCCTCCATCACTCCCGAACAGATCTCAATCTGGACACACGATCGCTCCATAGATCCCGAGACAGAATTTGCTCTCCAGAGTATTGTCGCAAAGAAAAACGAAATCACCGCACTCGCCCGCGAGCTTGCTTCCCTGGAAAAGGAGCAGAAGAATATCTTTGAAGACCAGAATCGCATCCGAAGCAATATACAGAGGCTGAGCCGGACGCCGGAGGAAAACGCACTGCGCCAGCGCTACCTGAATAAACTCAACGACCAGGAAACCAGGCTTGCGGCAATTCAGGACGAGCAGGATACACTCGAAGCTTCCAGGGCAACGGCCCAGGCACAACTGGATGAAATGATCCAGAACCTGAGTGTCGACAAGAACCTGGAATAAAGAAGAAAGAAGAAAGAAGAAAGAAGAAAGGAGACAGGAGCCAGAAGTCAGAACTCAAATAGAGTGTGAAAATTCAAATTTTGTAAATTCAAGTTGAAAATAAGAGTTTTTATCCAATTGAATATCTTCCGGCTCCTGACTTCTGACTCCTGACTCCTTTAAACTTATTTATAAATTAGACTATTTACCTGTAAATGATCAATTTCCTGTCGATCGCGCATTTATCAGTTTCTGAAATCGACGGAATCGAGAATCTGCTCGAAGGAGCGCTGGTAATAACTGAAATCCTCTTCCGGCGCCACAAATATGAAGGCTGTGAGTCCCTCCGGACGCATGACTGTTACGATCCAATCGTATTCGCGCCCGCCTACGGGCGATTCGTTTTCATAGACCCTCGACAGAGCGGCTTTTCCGTCAATCCGTACACGGCCACCATCCCGGGCAAGCCTCATATTAGGGTTGGAACGTTGAAATCCTTGCATCAGTTGAGCCGTTGCCTCATCCAGGCTTATGCCGGACCGGCCGTCGTTACGGGGTGTGAACACAACAATCTTAGCGCCATAGGCGATAGCGGAATCATTCTCACTTCGGATTATCCCCCCTTCAGGGGTCAGGGTAAATTCCCGGTCGTGCCCGAATACCTTCCAGTTTTCCGGGTAACGCAGCCGTATATATTCGCTGAAAAAGCCCCGGAACCGCCTCGAAGGATCCGCAGGCCTCGTTTGGCGCCTGCCCGCTGTTTCTTCTCTTTGTGTCGTACCATCCCGGGAAGATGCCCCTGTTTGACCAGTGCCGGGTTCAGGAGCCGGGGGCAGCGACTTGAGCAGGCTCTTAATCCGGCGGAATTCCTGGGTGTCGTTGACTCTTCTTCCGGAACGCGTGCCCAGCTTTCCGATTTCTACATTTATTTTCTCCATTCTATTGTCAGGATTTGGATGACTGCTGAAAAAATCCGTTCCACGGTCTCCGGTATCGAGTTTCTCGAAAAATTTAGCCATATACATGGGATCATAGTTCGTGTCGAACAGAATCTGGGTTCCGATCAGGTCGGCTTGTCGTTCGGCATCCCTGGAATATTTCAACAGGACGGAATTGACGACGAAACTCCCTCCAAGCTGCCCGATAAGCGCTGCTGTCGAATCGCCGCCGAACACGCTCAAAAACGCCAGAGGCGCCTGGTATAGCTGCGATTTGCTGGCCTGGTTGGTCCCGTGCCGGAGGGCCACATGTGCAATTTCGTGTCCCATGACACCCGCGAGCTCCGCTTCATTGTCAGCGGCTTCAATGGCGCCGCGGTTTATGAAAAGGAAGCCTCCGGGGAGAGCAAAGGCGTTGATGGTCGGATCATTCACACACTTGAACTGGTAAGGGAATTTTTCGTACGGTGCATACGCCGCGAGTCTCTTTCCAAGCCGGTTTAGGTAGTCGTCCACGCGCGTATTGTTCAGCATCGGGAGCTGTTTCTGGGCATCCTGAGCAACCTGTTGTCCCAACTCAACATCCTGCTGCGCAGAGAAGAGATTAAATCCCTGTTCTATTTGTGTACGCTGCCCAAAAACACAGGGAACGAATAAAAAGACCAGCAGTACTAGAGAAGTTGCCCCAATCATCCGCCTTTTCCTGTGTTCCGCGTTGACGATCATAATCCCTCCTTAGGCTAAAGAGAATAGTATCTCTAATTAATCTATCCGAATTTTGATCGAGCATCCAGACCGCATTTCCCTCAGCATTCGGACAGCCGATCCATTTCTATCGTGCGGGCCACCATACATCCTGCTAAAGGCCTTGTCTTTCTATTCGTTTCCGGATTCTGGCTCCCTGATTCTGAATACCTATTTACTACAAGCTAAAAATAAATAACCTCTATCGAAACAAATAGGGGTGAAGCTGTTTACTTATTCGTATATTCCTTTGATTCTTCCGGCCCCACAGTTACAATGTCTTTCGTATATTCGAGGAACATAAAGCCGACACATGAAATCAAAAAACGAACAGACATTGAAAGTGCTGGTTACCGGCGGTACGGGTTACATCGGGTCGCACACGGTCGTGGCTCTCCAGGAACAGGGTTTTGAAGTCATCGTCATTGACAACCTGTCCAATTCCCAGCCGGACGTGATCGACAGAATCGGCAGAATCACAGGCATAAAACCTGAATTCCACGAATTTGACCTCGTCAATGGGCCGGAAACGGACTCCTTTTTCGCCCGGAATCCCGACCTGGCAGGAATCATTCATTTTGCCGCCTACAAGGCTGTCGGCGAATCAATGAGTGATCCTCTGATGTATTACAAAAACAATCTCATCTCACTTGTCAATATCCTGGAGGGGATGAAAAGTTGCGGTATCGCAAATCTGGTCTTTTCTTCATCCTGCACCGTCTACGGTCAGCCGGATGAACTGCCCGTAAATGAGAATGCCCCTGTAAAGGAAGCCTGGTCCGCCTATGGCAGCACCAAGCAGATGTCTGAGGAAATTTTACGTTTTTCGGTCAACGCTTACGGGATCAAAACCGTCGCGTTACGATATTTCAATCCCGTCGGAGCTCACGAGTCTGCTCTGATCGGTGAATTCCCCCGGGGAATTCCCAATAACCTGGCCCCTTTTATCACACAAACCGCCATCGGCCTGCACGACCAGTTGAATGTTTTCGGTTCCGACTACAAGACTCCGGACGGCACGGCAATCCGGGATTTTATCCATGTGGTCGATCTCGCCGAGGCGCATATCGCCGCTGTCAACCGGATGATCGACAACAGGGCGAAAGCGGATTACGAGGTCTTCAACCTGGGCACAGGCAAAGGGTACAGTGTGCTCGAGGCGATACAGGCTTTTGAAAAGGTATCGGGCCGAAAACTGAAGTACAGATTCGTCGACCGAAGACCGGGAGATATCGAGCAGTTATGGGCGGACACGTCCTATGCCAATAAAGAGCTTGGATGGAAAGCCGAGAGAAGCCTCGAGGATATGATGCATTCCGCCTGGAAGTGGGAACAGGCTCTGGCAAGTGAAAAAAGTTGACTCAGACCTATTCGGGCAACTGAATTGAAACCGTACGTACGGAATCGATCCCGGATGCAGTGTCTGCAGGTAGGAATTAAATTTCTGAGCGTTAGCCACCGGCGTATCGTTTACGGACAGGATAACATCCCTGTCCTTAATTCCGGCTAACTCGGCCGGGGTCTGCCTGCCGATATTGACAACCAGAAGGCCTTGTTTCCTTTGAATTTTCTGTTCGGCTGCAAGAGTGGGTGTCAGATTAATCACATCCATACCGAAGAGCAGCCTGAAAGGCTGCCCCAAATCGCGCAATACTGAGCCAATGGGGCCGAAAGCGTCCTGGAGGTTCAAATACTCCATCCGATCCCGGATCTTGCGCGACTGAATGACTGCAGCGAGTGTGATGGGATGTCCGCGCCGCAGAATTTCCAGTTCTGCTCTGGATCCGATCGGAGTGTCCTGCACAAGATGAATAAATTGACGTACATCCTCGATCGTGTGATTGTTAAACCTCAAAACAATATCTGAAGGGACCAGTCCCGATTTCTGTGCGGGGCTCTCCTCCTCGACACCATGAACGACAACTCCAATCCCGGTCGGGCTGGGAGTATCATCCGTATATACTCCCAGCCAACCGGTACGAATATCCCCATCCCTCTTGATGATCTTCTCAGCCGAAGAGAGCAGTTCGGATATAGGATAGACAAGATTCTGCAGACCCGTGATATCCTGGCTGACAACAAAACCCAACACGCGACCGTCGTCGGTAAAAACCGGTTTGCCGATCCCCAGGAAGGGACGGTTCATTCTCAATACCCAACTCTCCCGCTCCTGCGCTGCTCCAATGGAGCGTATTGAGATAATCTGCGTTTCCTGGAACTGAGTGCCTCCCGGACCCTTGAAAACCGGGGCTATTACAGTAGTTCCATCGCTGATATCACAGCCGGGACACACCGGCGTGCTTTTGAGTTTTCCGTCCGGAACATGGATTACGGCAGCGCCGTTCCCCTGATCGATTCCAACCAGGCTGCCGTTGTATCGTCGCCCTTCATTCGTGTCGATTTCGAACCGGGAATCTGTTTTTTGTACGAATATTCTGCCATAGCCTAAAAACGTCATGATATAGCCTTTACGGTCGAGGGCTATACCTGTAGATGAAAATTTCTGTATAAAAGTTGGATTGTACTTGTCAGGCATTCGCCTGTTATTGGGCAGAGCGTCGCGGGCTCCATGAATTTCGGTAGTAATAGTTACGCTGACAAGGGTAGATTCCGATTCCGTATATGGATTCCCTGCATATCCAGTACTCAAAGCAATGCAGGATGCAGCTACAAGCGTCAGGCATGAAGACAGGAGGTTCGCAAAACGTATTGGAATGATATCGACCATGGCTGATTCAGTGGCTGACATTTCGGATAAAAAACTCTTCGGATGGCGGATGAATCTCAACCTTGATGGTATTCGGCAATGGAATGACCATAGGAAGATTGTCCGGACCAATTATCGTATATTCTCCATAATCGGATTCATTGGTCTGGTAATTCACCGACAACTCTTCTCTTAACGGGTTGAACCGAGGATCTACCCGGGGAACGGAAACTTCCGGGGTAATAGCCGAATTCACTGAATTATCGTTGCTGTACTCAAGAGCATCAAGATCGAGGTTGTCCGGAATATTCGATGTCCAGGAAGGAGCCTGAGGCGCATCGGACGTTTGATGACTGTACCAATAGAACGAACCCAACCCGACTGCAACAATGGCGGAGGCGGCCAATGCATATTTCCGCCAGGCCAACATATTTAAACCGAACACCATAAACCACCCGAACGGTAAAAACGAGCGACGCAATTTGCGCTTTCCTATCTCGTTGAGTACCGAAGATTCAAAATTGGCCGGAGCCTTAATCCTTTCGATCCCCTGTACCAATCGGCTTAGATGTTGTGCATCGGTCATCTCTTTCCCGCAGTGAATGCACTGACGGGCGTGCCGCTCCATCCCGAAGCGACCGGCAAAATCCAGCCCGTTCTGCAGGTAATCTTCCAGGTTTTTTTGAAATGTACGGCAGTTCATAATCCTGTGTCCATTAAGGAATCCGGCCCTATCCTTTATTGAGTGAAACCATTGGTTTCAATTCACTTGTAACGTTCCAATTTCTTTTGAAGCAGTTCCCGTGCACGGTGTAAACGTGATTTTATTGTTCCGGCCGAACATTTTAATATTGTTGCGATAGTTTCGTACGGCAATTCCTGAACTTCCCTCATGACAAATGCGGTCCGGTATTTCTCAGGCAACGACTGTATTGCATCGCCCAGGATCCGGCCGCTTTCCTTCCTTAATACTTCATCGCTCGGACTTGACCGAACATCGGCAATTTCATATTCAGGCACGTTGTCTTCTTCTGTCTTACGTTTGCTCCAAACGTTTCTGTGGAACACCCGCCCGCGCCGTTTGCGATAGCGCAACTCATCGATGGCGAGATTTGTGGCTATCCGGTAAATCCATGTGGAGAATTGATAGAGGTTGCTGTACCGGCCGATATTTCGATAGACCCTGAGAAAGGTTTCCTGAGAGAGATCCACGGACGTATCGTAATCTCCGATAATCATATTGACATAGTTTGTAATCGCATCCTTGTATTTGCCTACAAGCTGCGCAAAAGCTTCATCGTTGCCGGCAATAAATTCCCTGACCAGACCATTGTCGGTAGTCCGTGCATCCTGCGGTATATCGGCTCCGAGGCTGGACAGTCCTATGGATTCTTCCCGGAGTTCTGAAGGCAAAATTTTCTCCTCTTTTCGGAAACCCATCGGTTTCAGGATATTTTTCTATAAGTCATTGAAATTCTTTACTTTAGTTCGATAAACCACTCCATGCATTCCCGGCACTCTGCTTCACCCTCGCTATAAGACGTAAAAAAGAGCTTTAAGTTCCGATTTATTTTGCATCCATCCAGTTGCCGGCAACCTTCAAATCCACCTTGAGCGGTACGATAAGGGAAGCGGCGCCTTCCATCTCTTCCTGCAACAAAAGGGACGTTTTTCCCACTTCCGATTCCGGGACTTCAAGAACCAGCTCATCGTGAACCTGTAATAAAATTTTAGACGAAAGCCGGCGCTGATGCAAAGTATTATGGACGCGGACCATGGCGATTTTGATGATGTCCGCTGCGGTGCCCTGAATTGGGCTGTTCACGGCAGTCCGCTCGGCAAATTGCCTTAAATTATAATCTTTGCTGTGGATATCCGGTATGGAGCGTATTCTCCCGAAGAGAGTCCGCACCAGGCCTGTACGGCGCACCTCTTCAATCGTTGCATCCAACCAGGTCCGTACGCCTCGATAACGCTCGAAGTACGCATCGATAAAGGCTTGAGCATCCTCCCTTGATATACCGAGGGTTCGAGAAAGCCCGAATGCCGAGAGTCCGTAAATAATCCCGAAATTGATCACTTTAGCCCGCCGGCGGCATTCCGCCGGATTTTCCATTTCAGCTTCACTGAACACTTCGCGTGCTGTTCGGTCATGAATATCCTCTCCCGACTGAAACGCGTCGACCAGAACTTTATCCCGGGAAAGATGTGCCAGAACACGCAATTCAACCTGGGAATAATCAGCCGAAATAAGCCTGTTCCCCTTCTCGGCAACAAAAGCGCTCCGGATCAGACGTCCCGTTTCCGATCGGATGGGAATGTTCTGCAGGTTCGGATCGGAACTCGACAAACGGCCTGTAGCGGCCCCAGTCTGGTTGAAAGACGTATGCACTCGACCTATGTGGATGCGCTGCCGAATCTCATTCATCCGCAAACGGGTCGAGTGATTCGAGAACCTGCTTCGGCAGGTCATATGTCTGTGAGAGCTCCTCAAGGACGGCCTGATCCGTACTGTATGTACCGGTTTTTCGGGTTTTTTTACGGAACGGCAGATTCAGCTTCTCAAACAGGATAACCCCAAGCTGTTTCGGTGAATTGATATTGAACTCTTCTCCCGCGGCTTCGTAAATCCTGTCTGTCAGCTCCCGGAGCTGTTTTTCCATGACCGAAGACATTTGCTGCAATATCCCTCGATCGACTTTGATTCCGGTTCTTTCCATATCCGCCAGTACCGGAGTAAGTGGAAGCTCGATCTCCTCATAGAGCTTCCGGAGATCCTTCTCATCCAGGCGCGGTTTCAGCATTTCATGAAGCTGCCGAAGGGATTCAATCTGAAGGCAGAGACTGGCGGATTGTTCACCCAGATCAGGAGGCAGCAGCCCGTCGCTTCCGACCTTCACTTCAGGCAGGGCAATATCCAACTGGTCCTGAGCCCAGCGCCTGAGAGAATATTCTCCCATGTTGGGCGCTGTCAAAAAAGCCATCAACATCACATCAACCGGCATTTTCGCAATCCGGCTGTCCTGATTTTCCTGGGAAAGCAGCCAGAGCTTGGAATCCCAGCAAATTTTCTTCAGGGAATCGTCCATCATGAGGCGACGCCACGTTTCGACATCGACCGTATTCGTTAAATCGAACAGAATTGCGTCATCGGAATCTCCAAGGATGCAGCCGAATCGGGCAGCTTTTCGTCCCAGGATCGCCTCGACATACCCAAGCTGTATGTAAAGCCCTGAATGTGACTTCAGTTTTTCAAGGAGGCTGCCGGATCCTGAGTCTGAAAGCCATTTCCCCTTCACGGGCGGTCGCTTTTTCTCTTCGGAAAATTCCCGCTTCAAGGAGTTGAATTCCAGTTCCGAGAAAAGGTCGTAAGCGGATTTTTTATCCGGCTCCGACAGCACCAGGGAATCAAGGTCCAGATCAAGCGGGAGATCTCTATGGATAGTCGCAAGAGTACGGCTCATACGGATGAGATCTGCATTATTACGCAGGCTTTCCTTGTAC
>JARRLM010000258.1:0-4838 GCA_037386985.1 Acidobacteriota bacterium
GCGTGCCTTGGCTGTTATGATGCGGATCATCCATAGAGAGCCCTTCGAGACAATCGCACAGGCTTTGAACTGTAGTGAGGTAACGGCCAGGATCCATACCTCAAAGGGATGCTCCCAACTCAGGAAGTGGCTTTCCCCGCTATATCAAGGCACCCGGCAGGAGGTGGATGGATGAATAAAAAAGATACCCGGATAGACGATCTGGAAGCTCTGATACATCAGACTCTTAAAGATGACCTCCCCCCCAACGTAGAAACCGGGATGAAACGGCAATTTCAAGACTTCAAGCGCGCCCTTAACCGGAATGAAGAATTATCGGAGACCGAAGGATGGTTCCGGACGCGCGGACCATTCCGGAAAGAAATTCTCGCAATCGCATCCGCGGCCATGATTATCCTGGGCCTTGTAATGCAGCTCAGTGTCTCTCAAAACGCATTGGCTCATTCGATTGAAAAGTTGAAAGTAATCGTATCCATATCCAGCAGTCTCGATTACGTATCTTCAATGGATTGCAGGGTGATGAAAGAGGACGCCAGAGGAGAGCAGGTATTCTATCGAATCCGATGGCGCACGAATGGCAACGTCCGGGTGGATATGGATTCGTCCGAGAGCACCGAAACGTTCTGGATTCCCCACGAAACAATTTTTCTCGCCGGCCCGGGGGGAGGCAGCGCGCGTTCGATGTCCATAAACACTATGACTGCCGATCCTGTTTGGCGATGCAGAGTAGCGGGAGAGCCGGCTACGGAACTGATGAATTCCGTATTGTCGGCGTTGCAGACCGGCAGGATATCGAGATCAATGCAGACGCCCAAACGTACCTTCCCAAATTTCTTAGGAAGTATTCCCATGATCAGGCACTGAACAACGGAGAACAGACTTGTGTCATGGAAGCGCGGTTCCTTTGGAATCAGCCAATCGCAGCGGAATTATTCCATCCCGGGGCTTCAGCCTTAGAGCAATAGAATGATCCCTGCTGCCATCCAGTTTTGAAAGGAGGACACCATGTCATCCAAGAAAACCAGTAGAAGAATTTTGTCATTCGCCGGGAAAATCCTGCTTCTACTGATTGTGGCAGCAGGCCTGCTGCAATCCGGAACACCGGCCAGTTACTTCGACATTTACGGATTTCTCTTTGTCCTGGTTGCCGGTTTAGCCCTGGTGATGATCAGTTTCCCAGGAGCTGAAATATGGCGTGCGTTTCGTCAAGCTGCATCCGCTTCCGGGAGTGACATAGACGTAAGAAACTCTATTCATTTCTGGGAAGCCGCTGGCCGCGGTTTCTGGATACTGGGCGGTTTGAGCAGCGTCCTGAGTATGATTATCGGCTTCACAGGTATGAGAACGGTACAGTTCGCAAGCATGTCCGCCCTCATCCCTATGTTGATCCGAACCCTTCTTTCCACCTTTTACGGCTGCCTGCTTGCGGTGATCTGTTTTGTCCCCTGCTGGAAGCTCAAGGGAATACTGCAGAGCCGGCAATCGGTGCAGAATCCGAAGCCAGACGAAATGGCAGTAGTCCTCAAGCATCCAAACTTGAGATTCGGGGCAGTGTTCGGATCAGTTCTGTTTCTGTTCGCTCTGGCTGTGACGAGCCACACACTTTATACGATTGATATTTGGCCGATATTCAGACCACCATTTCTGGTAGTCCTGGGAGGGACTTTGGCGTTGATGTTGTTTATGGGTGGAAACAATGTGAGATTAACTCCATCTGCGGCTTTTGCCGGCATGGGGCTCATCGGTTCTCTGGCAGGATTTATCCAGATGCTGATCGGTATGACGGATCCAAGTCCCCACGGCATTGCTATAGTTGCTGGAGCGCTGGCATTCATTCTTTTTGCCTGTTTCACCGCGCTGCTGGGAATGGCCCTTATAGGAGGACCGTGGGAGGACGGATCTTTCAGAACAGGCAGGATCAGCAGTCTATCGGCGTTCAGCCGTGTATCCTGGTACGTTTTCCCCCTACTGTCATCGATCTTCATGGTGTTGGTTTTCAATATGATAATTCTGCCCCTGCCCAAAGCATAGGATGAATCTGTAGAACTTATATTAGAGAATGTTCAACGAATAATAGCTAGTGCCGGATTTATGTCGTTTTTTTCAAATCTTTATATTTCTTCAGTTAATTCCGGATTGCGTGGATCATCCCGAAGCCCCTGATTATCAATTAGTTGTAGATTAATCACTTGATGACGCCGAACTTATAGCATATGCGACCCGGATGTTTTATAGCCAGGACCGCCTTAATGCAGACCATAGGCCAGGTATTGCTCGGTTCGAAACAGATCAGTCGGTGAAGACGGTCAGCTTTCGCTCCTGAATCAACCACTTGCCATTGCGCTTGACGAGTCGGTCTCTGGAGCGGCCCATCGCGGCCGCTGTCATCCTGCCGTCCTTATCGCGATACACTGTCTGCCAGTACGACTGGTGTAAGGCCTCACCGGGTTTCGGGAACGCGATGCGCACATTGCTGATCACGTGGTACAGATTCGACGTCGGCAGTCCCTTCGCCTTGTTGTCGTCGCGACGTTGGATGAGGCTCGTGACAATCTTGCGAATCTCCTCGTGTCCTCTGCTGATGCTGCCGTTCGAATCGATAATGGCATCTTCAGTGAAAACGGCGACATAACCCTCTGGATCGAGTGAATCCACCGCCCACACATAGCGTGCCATCACGTCCTCGATCGCCATACGGTCTTCGCAGGTACCGAGAAGTTCCTGTGCAGTGACAAACACGGGCGCGATAAGTAACGCAACAAAAACAGCATGATAAAGTCGCATTGTTTGTTTCGCTCCTTTCTGTTCCGATGATGATTCAAAATGCGTCGCCGACGAATACATTGATCAGAAGCCCAACATTTCAAATAACATGCCGCGCCATAGGATTTAAGATAAACGAAAGAGTCCCCACGCGGTCATGTTGATTTGTTTGTCAGCATTTTCTTATACCAAAATTCATAAATAGGTGAAGAAACACGTTTGCTTCGGTTGCCTCATACAATGCTATTGCTGGGGAATTATCGATATCAGTTCCTACCCATATACTATCTACACCTTGAGCATAGAAAGTTTTTTTAAGCAATTCTATCATGCGTGATCCTATTCCCTTTCTGCGATGATCAATATGGACAAGGATATCGAATAAATATGCCATTTGCCCATCACGGCTATATCGAGGCATGGAATAAGCGATAGTGAATCCTACCGGCAGCTCCTCTATCAGTGCAAGGATAAGACAATTAGAATTATTTGCTAATAGAGTCTTGAGATGATTTATGGTGGGAACTTGATGTTCACTCTCTTCTTCAGGAATAAGTATAGACATAGCTTTACGAGCTAATGCTTCATCACCAACTTTTAGCCTTATAATTTCAATTTCGTCTGACATGTTTTCCTGATTTTTAATATGCTAACGGCGCGACTGAGGCGCACTTTCAGGCTTCGCCACCAGCCGGCTTGTTCGACGGTTTCCTTGCCACAAGCTTGTTGATAGGGTGCGTGTGCGGAGAACTGCCTGGATGCTGATCCTGAATAGTGTAGCTCCTTTGCAGTACGACTTCCCAGTCCGAATACATGGAAAACACCTCCTTCTCCCTGAACAAGCCTAGGCAGAACTCTTTCAGGTCATCCGGAGGTGGACGCGTATCCGTGAAAACAACGACAACATTGAAGCCGCCAGGTTTGGTGTGTGCCTTGAAACGGGGAATCAGCTGCTGCCAGGACCTCCGTTCTACAAGGTGGAGACAACCGTGAGAGACGATCAGGTCGAACAGCCCTTGGAAGCGGTAGGTGCGCATGTCCGCAACCTCTGAACTGATTTCGAATTGCTTCTCTCTGGCCAGGGCGTCGAGCTTGCGTATGCCCGCCTCCGAGATGTCCACTGCTGTTACCTTGAAGCCACATTCAGCCAGAAAGAGCGCATTACGACCTTCGCCGCACCCCAGGTCGAGCACCCTGGCTGCCGGGGGCAGGTGCAAGGCGACCTCACGGATTTCTTGGCTCGGCGCACCGCCGCAGATCGCCGGCGTATCCAGATCCGCGTAGGCTTTCTCCCAAAACGGTTGTGCCATGAATCTTTTTCTCCATCGAACGCTGAAAACGGAGATGCTCCCGTCATAATCACCGAGGAGGAAAAATATTACAAGGGTGTGTATGTGCGATCGTGAGAACGAATGGACGTGTGACTGTATCCAGAGCCGGAGCTTGCTTGGAGCGCTTTGAAGCAGTTTTCGCTTACTGCACCACGACAGTCAAATAAGCGCTTTCGCTTCATGCGGAAGCAGTTTGAACACTTTCAGGCCCCATACGAACAGGAAGCCGATTACTCCAAAAACTCCCATTGCCTGCAGTATCTCGACAAATCCCATGGAATAGGCTACATAGCCCTCGGGCGCTCCTGTTCCCGTCACCAGCATGCCCGGAAACATCTCGGGTGGATGCATCAGACCGGGCAACACGATCACATAGCGTTCGCATAGAATGCCGAAAACCACTAAAATGGACGCGATCAGAACCCAGCGGACTGAATTTCCCGTTTTCTTTCTGAACAGGATAAACATCGGAATGCCGCATCCAATAAGGATGAGGCCGATCCAGAAAAGAATACTGTGCAAGCCGCCGAAAAGATAATAGATTGCCGCTTCGCGCAACTCCACCACGTAAACCCGGTATGCGTTTTCCATAAAGAGGAAATACAGCACCACTAGTAGAATGATTGCCAGGAACCGTCCGAGCCATAATATCAGTGCATCATCCACATGCCGGTTCGTCATCCTGAAAAGAATGACAATCGTAATGATCATCAGGGCGGTTCCGGACGCCATTGCCGCAGCCAC
>JARRLM010000259.1:0-4177 GCA_037386985.1 Acidobacteriota bacterium
ACCGAAATAATTGAAGGGCGTTCGGTTTCGGTTTGCGCGGCACGGATGGCGCCGTCTATCGATTCCAGATCATTTCCGTCTTCGACCGTAAGCGTGTGCCAGCCCAGGGCTTCGAAACGTGCAGCCCGGTCTTCGGTGAAGGAGAGGCTTGTGGCGCCGGCAAGACAGATGCGGTTGTCGTCGTAGAGATAGATCAACTTGCCGAGCTTCAGATGGCCTGCCAGGGAGGCCGCTTCATAGCTGATGCCCTCCATGAGGTCTCCGTCGCTGATCAGCGCGTATGTATAGTGGTCTATTATCCTGAAGCCGGGCTGGTTGTACCTGGCCGCCAGGAACGCTTCGGCAACGGCCATGCCGACTCCGTTGGCGATCCCCTGGCCGAGCGGACCTGTGGTCATTTCGACTCCGGGAACGAGACCGCGTTCCGGGTGCCCCGGTGTCCGGCTGCCCAACTGGCGAAACTGTTCTATCTGGGACAGGGGAAGATCGTAGCCGGTCAGGTAGAGCAGGCTGTACAGAAGACACGATCCGTGCCCGGCGGAAAGGATAAACCGGTCCCGGTTCCACCATTGCGGATTGGATGGGTTGTGCTTCAGAAACCTCGACCACAGGGTATGGGCCATAGGCGCTGCGCCCAACGGTAATCCGGGATGTCCGCTGTTGGCTTTCTGAACTGCGTCAATGGATAAAGCTCGTATAGAGTTGACGCATAAAAGGTCCAGGTTCGCGGTTGAAGGGGGCGCCGGAATATTTGTTGTCATTATTATAGGCTCCACGTTGAATAGCTATTTATTGAATGGCCGTAATAAAGCATTCCTGTCTTTGATATTGAGTGTGTCAGCGTTACAAGAAAGCGGAACAAACGAAAAATTTAGATTGCCGGGCTCCGTATGTCAAACGCTGAATACGGGCATCGTCGTTATTCATCCCGAAATTACTCGAAATTCTTTATTTAACCATATGCACTTTTTTGCCTCAGAAGATATAATGGCCCTTCTTCAAGGAGACAAATATGCGCGTAGTTCTTGGTTCGGACCATGCCGGTTTCGAATTGAAACAACAGGTCCTCGAATATGTCCGGGAATTGGGTCATGAAGTGCTGGATGTGGGAACTCATGATTCGTCTTCCGTCGATTATCCCGATTTTGCCAAAGCTGTGGGAACGACCATCATGAATAACAAAGCCGATCGGGGAATCCTTATGTGCGGCAGCGGAATCGGCTCCGTCATAGCCGCGAATAAAATTCCCGGGATACGCGCCGGTATTTGTCACGACTGCTATTCAGCACACCAGGGTGTGGAACACGACGATATGAATGTCATGGTGATCGGAGCCAGGATTATCGCCATCGCCCTGGCCCGGGACCTGGTCAAGATATTTCTGGAAGCAAAATTTTCAGAAGAAGCAAGGTTTAAAAGACGCCTGGATAAAGTAAAAAAGCTGGAACGCCACTAATGAATTACGGTGACAGTCACCACAACCTCGGAATTCGGAATGTTAATTTTCTCGCATTCAATTTGCTATATGAATCCCGGGTTGTGGTGACTGTCACCGTAATTTAACCTGACACCATTTTTAATTGCGAGTTTAAGGAGCGGCTGAGACTTTTCAGCCTGTTCAAGCGGTCCGGGCCGAGACGGCGAATAGCGAAGGCTGTTTTGTTGTGAGAAAGAGGCTCTTCGAGATCGGCCCATTGAGTGCTTTTCAGGCCGTCTTCCGTACCCGGAATAGGCGAGAACTCCGAAAGAAGCACTCTCGTCCCGTTTTCATGGGCGAATTCCATCGACTGTTCCAGAGCCTGCCCGTCCGAGTCAGGATGTCCGGCTATAATATATGTGGTAATGAAATGGGCGCCTGCCGTCCTGAGATGCCGTACTGCAGCGACGAATTCTTCCGCGGTGATTTTCCCGCCCGTAGACTGATGCCAGGAATCGGATCCACTTTCCAGTCCGATAAAAAAGCTCATAAACCCTGATTTTACCATCAGATGCGCCAGATCTTCTGTGACAAATCGTGCATTGAGGGCATTGGGCGTGTGGAAAGATAATGGAATTTTTAAACGGACAATTTCTCCAAGAAACGGCCTGAGTCCCTCTTCCGGGCGGAAAAGGAGGGCATCATCGTAAAAAGCGACATTTTGAATCCCTGAACGAATCAGTTGCTCCAGTTCTGCCATGCACTCCCGCATTGGCCTGATGGAAAATTCCGGGTTAAAAAGGGAGGAGGCGCAGTAGGTGCAGCGGAATGGGCATCCATCGGTCAACTTGAGTATGCCGTACTTTTGCCCGGTTGGAGGCCGGACAGGAACATCGGAGACCGGGTTGATCGATAGAATCTCCCACAGGGGATCTAAATTACACCCTTCTATGACAAGATCCGCTCCCAGAGACCGTGCATGAGAGGGGCAAAGCGTGGCGTAAACACCACCCAGTATGATTTTTGCCGACGGCTGGAACCTGCGCGCGTCCTCGATGACTTCCCGGACTCCGGGATACCAGTACGTCATCAGCGTTTGAATCAGCACCGCATCGAAGGACTCCTGTTTCAAATATTCCTGAAATTCTGAACGAGGTTTTCCGTAGCGACGGAAACGCCGGGGAATGTCCCTGAAAACCGCCGGTTTTGGAATGTAACGGTCAGGATAGGAACCTCTGCCCCATGCGTCGCGCTGCCGGGAATCCAGAAAATCGTAAAAATCCAGTTTGCAGGCGTGCCTCATCCGGCCGGCAACACGCAGCATCCCATAAGGTTGAAGCCAGAAATCGTAGGCTGAGAAATCGTATATCGGGGGATTGACTAAAAGCACCTGGGCAGATTGCATGCAGCAAGGATACGGAAACCGGCAGGTGAATGCCAGCAGTATGGTATGCGGGTTAAGGTTTGACAGATCCGGGAGTCCACAGGGAATGATCTCGCGTGTTTTTGACCTACAAGGTCAGGTTTTTAGCGTTGTTTAAAAGATATGCGCGTTCGGAATCGGTTTGGGTTGATGATTTATATTTAACCGCTGACGGACGCTGACATAAAAAATATATATATTTCAGCGTGAGTCGGCGTGTTTCAGCGGTTAAATTGCGCATATTGGCGAAGATGCAGTTAAAAAACCTTCGCTCACTCAGATTTTCTTATAGTCATTTTCTGATATGAAATCAGCTGCCACCCGCAGAGCGAGTGGTATGATGAAGGACCTCTGAGGGTCCCTTTGGAGAATGCTTGCAGTACAAGTCTTCATAAGCGTGCCGTGTAGTTCGAGCAAGTCGGTATCGATTTCGCTATCGGGGTCGATATCGATATCGAAAGCGACTGCGATCCCGATCCCGATAATGCTGCTTGTGCCGCATCGAGCGGCTCACGCCTCTGGCTCCGCCGGAGGTCCTATGACTCGCGTTTAAGGATTGCTTTTTTCAGGGATTTTCATATTCCATTCGTAGAGTTCCAGCGACCTGGCGCCGAGCGATACATACGGATCGCTTTCCGCCATTTTGAGCGCTTCGTCGAAGGTTTCAGCAGTGTAGATTACCAGCCCGCCTTCACCTTCTGTAAAGCGGCCGCGGGCGAAGATCTTGCCCTCTTTTTCCCTCTGGATTAAAAAGTCAACGTGCTGCTCGCGGTATGACCGGTTTTTCTCAACATCTTTCATTTTCAGCAGTGCGGCAAAATACTTCATAAGCTCTCCTTTGAGGTTCACCGTTCAAGGTTCAGCGTTCCCCGATAAAAGACGTGGAACGTTGAACCTTGAACGGGCAACTGCGCCATGATTCTTGCCCCATGCTTTGCGTGGGGCCCGGTTATGAAGGGCACAGACAAATTCATGCCCGTTAAATATTAGCAGACAACAGGAATGTTACAAATTTGCAACAATTTTGATCCCGGAAGACGTGCCGATCCGGGCCGCTCCTGCTTCAATCATTGCCAGTGCGGTTTCGGCGTCTCGAATACCGCCGGCGGCCTTGACTGCAACCGCCGGACCCGCACATTCGTGAAGGAGCTGAACATCTTCAACAGTTGCGCCTTCCGAACCGAATCCCGTTGACGTTTTTATATAACGTGCGCCGCTTCCGGTTACAAGGCGGCAGGCGCATATCTTTTCCTCGCGGTTCAGGAGGCAGGTTTCGATAATCACTTTCACCGGATACCCCCCGGCAGCTCGAACAATTTCGGCAAGCTCCCTCTCGA
>JARRLM010000260.1:0-4166 GCA_037386985.1 Acidobacteriota bacterium
GGTCCCTCCTTTTATCAATGAAGGGGAGCTTATTCGTGTAGATACCAATGAAGGGAAATATCAGGAACGAGTCAAATCCTGAGGGGAATACCCGGGATCTAGAATAGCCGGATTTGACTGATGGAGGATGTATGTATTGATGAAGGAATTTACACAGAGCCTTCGACTTTCACCCAGCGAAATTCCGAACCGGATTTATGGAGTGGACAACTGGGGGGGCGGGTATTTTGATGTCAGCGAGCAGGGGTATCTGACCGTTCATCCCACCAAAAACCCTTTGATGGGAGTTGAGCTTTTTACGCTGGTACGGATACTGGGCCAACGTAAAGTCAAAACCCCGTTTCTTCTTCGATTTCCACAAATCCTTGATACGCAGATAAATGAACTTCACGAAGCCTTTCGCAATTCCATTGCGGAATACAATTACGAGGCAAAACATCGCGGCGTCTTCCCGATGAAGGTGAACCAGAAACGGAGTGTTGTCGAAAGACTGATGGCTGCAGGACATCGATACGAATATGGCCTTGAGGTCGGTACTAAAGCCGAATTGGCGGCAGCACTTACGATTTCCACACACTCAAACGCGCTTTTGATATGCAACGGGGTAAAAGACCGCAAGTATCTGGAGTTGGCGCTTGCAGCGGCAAAAATTGGGAAAAACCCTCTGGTGATAGTAGAGGAAGTCACTGATCTCAAGAAGATATCCGAGGTCTCCAGCGCCATGAATATTAGTCCCAATCTAGGTATCCGAGTCCGTGTTTTCTCACGGGGGGCGGGGAAATGGGAAGAGTCCGGCGGGGAGACTTCCAAGTTCGGTATCAATACCATCCAGCTGCTGGACTGTCTTAAACTTGCCACGGATAAAGACCTAGCCAGCCAATTAAAAATGCTTCATTTTCATATCGGGTCCCAAATTACCGATATCCGTAGAATTAAGAACGCCATCAAAGAAGCGTCACGGGTATATGCAAAGGTATTCAAAATGGGTTTTCCGATTGAATTCCTTAATGTCGGAGGTGGACTCGGTGTCGACTACGACGGCAGCTGTACCGCATCTGACTGCAGCGTAAACTACAGCATGCAGGAGTTTGCAAACGATATAGTCTATACCATGAATGAGATATGCCAGTCCGAAAATGTGCCTCCACCGACGATAGTTACAGAAAGCGGTAGAGCGGTAGCAGCCCATCATGCGATGTTTATCACGAATGTCATACGAACCCTCAATCCGGGTCTTGGCGGCACCGAAATTAATCCCTCCAAAGTGGATTCTGAAGTCGTAGAGGAACTGACTGAGATATATAAAGATATTAATCCAAAGAACTTTCGTGAATATTATCATGACGCTCTTCAGAATCGGGAAGAACTCCAATCCCTCTTTAACCTGGGATACTAGAATTGACAGAATCGGGCTCACGGTGAGTGGCTTTTCTGGCAGATTTGCAGAAAAGCTATTAAATATTCCCGGTCTATGAAGGATCGGCCGGAGGAATTTATCGATTTGGAAAATATCCTGGCTAGCAAATATATATGCAATTTCTCTGTATTTCAATCAACTCCGGACAGCTGGGCATTGGATCAGCTTTTCCCGATCATTCCAATCACCCGTCTTACTGAAGAGCCAACTGAACGGGCCACCCTTTGCGATATTACCTGCGATTCGGATGGGCAGATCGATAAATTTGTGGATGTGCGAGATGTCAAACAGGCGCTGGAATTGCACGGAGTCAACGCTGATCCCTATTATCTGGCCATTTTTCTAATTGGGGCTTATCAGGAATCATTGGGTATGAGTCATAATCTTCTTGGTTCTGTTAATGAGGTGCACCTACTCGTTGACGATTCCGGCAGACCTCATATCGATAAAATAGTGCGGGGTGAGACTCTTGGGCATGTGTTGGAAGAAGCAGGCTATAATAGCCAGGATCTTAAAGATAATTACCGAAAAATGGCCCAGAGGGCAGAAGCCCAATCAGCAATTACGAAAGAAGAAATGGAATCTTTCTGTACGTCTTATTTCGAAACCCTAAGCAGTTATACCTACCTGGAAGACTAAAGGTAATGTCTCCCCTTTTTCAGTTGTATAAATCATTGCCCCCTCCCATATTTCAAAACTCTCTCGAGGTAAACCGATGAAAAAATCTCCCATCCGGTATGTTTTTGGGGTATTTCCACTATTTGTCATTCTGACACTGTCCTTAAATTCAAAAGCCCATTGGCCACAGTGGCGAGGCCCAAACTTCGACGGCAGCACGACTACGGCTTATAATCTGGCTGAAAAATGGGATCAAACGGAAAATATCCTCTGGCGTGCGGAGTTACCAAGCTGGAGTGCGGCTACTCCTGCTGTCTGGGATGACATAATATTTGTAACTTCTGCCGAGAGAGGATTTCCTTCCCTGTTAACTGGTTCACGCCGAGGATCTGGGTCCGATGATCGAGATGAAATTCTTTTGCTGGCCCTTAACAGAAAGGATGGATCGATCCGGTGGCAGCAGCAGATTGATGATGGAAATCAACTGTACAGAAAGCAGAATTCAGCATCCCCCTCCCCCATTACAGATGGAAATCATGTGTGGATAATGACCGGTAATGGAATACGTGCCTGCTTTTCTATGGAGGGTGCAGAGGTCTGGAAGAGGGATATCCAGGAGGAATACGGGCGCTTTGGACTGAATCATGGTTATGCCTCCACTCCCCTTCTATACGGAGACCGACTCTATATCGAAGTCCTTCACGGCATGAAAACCGATGATCCCTCCTATGTTTTTGCCGTTGACAAAACCAATGGGAAAACAGTGTGGAAAGTTGAAAGGCCGACAGACGCTGTCGGTGAGTCACCGGACAATTATGCAACTCCCCAGGCGGTATCAGTAGGGGAGACCATCCAACTCGTGATTTCGGGGGCGGATTATGTTACAGGGCACGACATGGATACAGGAAAGGAACTCTGGCGGATCGACGGCTTGAACCCGGGCAACAATCCTTCTAACCGCACAATCGCATCCTCACTCGTAATCGGCAGTAATGTCTTTACAACCAGTACTCGTGGACGGCCATTTATAGCTTTCCGAGCCGGAGGTAACGGCGACATAAGCGACAACGAGTTATGGAAGAACAATCTTGGCTCTGATGTTCCTACTCCCACCACGGATGGAAAATACATATATGTCTTAAGAGATAACGGTCTGATGCACTGCATCGAAGCAATCACGGGTAAGGTGGTTTACGAATCACAGAGGATTGAGCTTGGCACATACAGTTCCTCCCCCCTGCTGGCTGACGGGAAGATTTACTGTATCAATGAAGAAGGGACCACTACTGTTGTTCAGGCAGGTCCATCTTTTAAGATTCTTGGAGTTAATAAGCTCGACAGTCATACACTGGCCAGTCCGGTGGCGGTGGATAACCAGATTTTCATACGTACGGGGAACTACCTGTACTGCATTCAGAAGCAAAGTTCCGATTGAAGCAAGATTCGTTACAACCTTAGCGCGTGAATGTATGAACGTGTAAGGCTAAAAGTAAATCCATTTCAGACATTCAAATGTTCGCAAGATGATCCTGTACAAAGCACAGGATTGTCGTCTGATGACAATGAAGATTGATTTACAGCGGAATTCTTTTCAACACTTATACAGTGCCTTATTTCGATATTCTACTTCGAAGCGAGCGGATTGCCTTTCGCACGGCTGTAGGGGAAGTTCCCCCATGTTCTTTGCGCTTGGAAACTGCTCTTTCCAATTCTAAGCAGGGATACAGATCTTTTTCAAAAAGGGGAGAGAAATTCTGGTATTCCCTGAGGGGTAATGATTCTAGCGTGTGTCCCAGCTCCGAGGCCCGTACTACAATTTTCCCCACCATACTATGTGCTTCACGAAAAGGCATTTTTTTAGCTACAAGATAATCAGCGAGTTCAGTTGCATTCAAATAGCCCCGGCTCGCCGACTCGAGCATTTTCCCCGGATCCGGTTTCATTCTATCCAGAACAAGTTGAACCATCTGAAGGCAGTTACCAGTCGTCTTGATAGTGTCGAATAATCCCTCCTTATCTTCCTGAAGATCTTTGTTATAGGTCATCGGAAGTCCCTTCAGGACTGTCGCTAGAGAAACAAGGTGGCCCAATGTCCTTCCCGTTTTGGAGCGCACAAGTTCCAGCGCATCGG
>JARRLM010000261.1:0-4165 GCA_037386985.1 Acidobacteriota bacterium
TTGTTCGTCCTCCTTCCGATGCCATAGGCTCATCGGATCCGAAATTAATCAAAAAGTGGGGAAAGTATCGCTTTTTTGTAGTGGAAAGCAAGATAAGACTCTCTGCCTATGTGGACCCGGAAATGCTCAAATGCGTTCTAAACGACATGGTGGAGGATGCTGGCGTTAACCTGTGCCTTCATTCCTGGGGCTGTCGCGCATTGATGGAAGGGAACCGGATAACGGGGGTGGTGTTTGAGAGTAAGCAGGGGCGCAAGGCGGTTATTGGCAAGATTATTATAGATGCAACAGGGGACGGCGATATCTTTGCATCATCCGGGGCTGACTTTGACGCAACCCTTGATCCCAAACTAAGGTCATCCAAACTGGCACTGGTCTTTCGCGTCGGAAACATCGATGCGGAAAAATACAGAGTCTTCAAGGGAAAAGAGACACAGACCACCTCCATTTATGAAACCGGCTCGGAGAAAAGCAGTTATGCCAAATTGATCGGTAAGCTGAATCGGCAGGGCGGTTTTACGGTCACCATGCCGACGCCCCGGGATGATGTGGTCTGGTTTAACAACTGGATACCGGATTTGAGTTGCCTGAAGGTGGAGGATCTGACCCGAATGGAAGTGGAGACCCGAAAGAAGATGCTTCTGACTCATAAATTTTTCAAGGAAAATATACCTGGCTTTGAGAACAGCTTTATTCTGGATACGGCTTCCCAGGTGGGCACTCGCGGCAGCAGGAGACTGATCGGAGAGCACATTTTGACGGAGGCGGAGATGCGAGCGGGAACGGTCTATGAAGATACCATCGCCATGTTTCCACCCCTTACCACCAACGCCGCTGCCGAAAAACCCAATCGCTGTATCCCCTATCGTTCTCTCCTGCCCAGAAACGTGGACAATTTGCTTGTTGCCGGACGCTGTTTCTCCTCCGACCTGGTGGCTAATGATATCATGAACCTCATCCCCCCCTGCGTGGCCATGGGCGAGGCGGCAGGCACCGCTGCGGCATTATGTGCGAAAGAGGGGGTTACCCCGCGTGAGGTTGATTACAGGGTTCTACAGAAATATCTCTCGGGTCAGGGTGTGCCCCTACCCGAACTTGTTTAGAATTTCAAAGGTAGCTTCTGCTCGAATAACTTCTCGGCATTCTGGCATCGTCTTGATGTTCATTTTACTGGCCCTGAGGAGATGCATCAACATGGCCCTGATCGGCTTTAGGTGAAGCAAGAGTGAACATTGCAAAAAATCTGGAGAGATCGGCTTTTTATTTTCCCGACCGGCCCGTCTTGAGCGAAGATCTGACCGAGATCAGTTACGGTCAATTCAACGAGCAGGCCAGCCGGGCGGCCACGGCACTGATTCAAATGGGCATCAAACCCGGAGATCACGTGGGGCTGTGCGCGCCCAACTCAAGCGAGTGGCTGGCCTTTTACTTCGGCGTTCTCAAGACCGGGGCCGTGGCCGTGAATTACTCCAGCATGTTGAAGCGTAACGAACTGGAACTCCTCATGGGACATTCTCGACCAAGGATGCTTTTTACATTTGACGAGAAGCTGGATGAATTGACCCGGTTCAGGCAGGAGGGATGGCTGGAGAAGGTTGTTTGCCCCAGGGGAGACCTGGATTTCAAAAAGCTTCTGGACATGGGTTCGGGAAACTTCAGCTGTATCAATCGGGACCGTTCCGACACGGCGGTCATTCTCTATACGGGCGGGACCACGGGCACGCCCAAAGGCGTCATGCTGAGTCACGAAAATGTCAATACGGCCATACAGACCGTGGTCTACAACGAACGTTCCGTTGAAACGGACAGGGCCCTCTGTTTCCTTCCGTTTAATCACGTCTTCGGGCAAATGCACATCATGAACGCCACCATTCTCAGTTCCGGTTGCCTGGAAATCATTCCGGCCTTTGACATGGACAGGGTTCTCGACATCATGTCTGCCGGAAGGGTCACCAAGCTGTTTGCCGTTCCCACCATCTACGTGAGATTCCTGTCGGTGAAGGGCATCGAGGAAAAATTGGGTTCGGTCCGGTACTGCTTTTCCGCGGCGGCCAGTATGGCCGCTGAGGTGGTTCGACAATGGAAGAAGCGGACGGGATTGGCCATCTATGAAGGGTACGGCATGACCGAGGCCGCCCCAACGGTCACCTATAATCATTATTACAGGCACGTTATCGGTTCCGTGGGCACGGAGGTTCCCGGAGTGGAGTATCAGCTCAGGGATCAGGATGGAAACCGGGTGGAACAGGGCAAGGAGGGTGAAATCTGCGTGAAGGGCCGCAACGTCATGAAGGGTTACCTCAACAATCCCGAAGGGACCCGGGCTGCTTTCTGGGACGACGGCTGGTTCCGGACCGGTGACGTGGGCGTGGTGGATGAGGACGGGTATCTTTATATCGTGGACAGGATCAAGGACATGATCATTACCGGGGCGGAAAATGTTTATCCCCGGGAGGTGGAAGAGGTGTTATACACCCGACCGGAGGTGGAGGAATGCGCGGTCATCGGTTTGCCTGACCCGGAGTGGGGCGAGCGGGTAGCGGCGTACATCATCCCCAAACCGGGTAAGACCATAGACCCCCTGGAGTTTAAAGCCTATTTAAAAACCCGCCTCTCTCCTTTTAAGGTCCCAAAGGAGTATCACACGGTCGATGATCTGCCCAAAAGCCCGGCCGGAAAGATCCTCAAGAATGAGCTCAGGAAAAAGGTTCTGGACGAGTCATAGCTAAGCTCTGCCTCTGGGGAATAGAGGATTAAAGCTCAAACAGTGAATTATATTAATTTTTTCATCTCTTTGATAAATTCTCAAATCTTAAAATTACAGATTTCTCAAGCCTAAGAACAGGATGGGCTAAATTACCAATATCAACAATAGCAACGAAGTATCTTCTGCCCTGATTTTTTCAGATACGGTATCAGCACTTTTGAAACCTTTTGGTCTCATTTCATAAATAAGGAAGGACCCATTTTCCGGTTATGCTTCCTGCCTTCCGTTGAAAGGTGTCTCGGCACCGCTTCCTGCGATGCCTGCCCACACTTATAACCGACTTCAGGCTGTTTGTAATCTTACCACCGATTTTGATTTCAAAGAGCTGCTTTGTAGTGGTCCAGTAAAAAAAGGAGCTAAAAATTTAAGCTTACCGGTAGCACTTTAGGGGTAAAATGGCCAGTTTAAGAAATATGGGGGCTTTGGGTGTTTATATATGCAATCCACACTTTTGTTAAATCATGGATAGCGGCTATCCTGTTAAATAATTTGGATAGCCGATTTTTTTCAGGTTTCCTCAACTTTTGTGAAAGTTGGCGAATTGAAGATTATCCCATCTAATACACAATCATTTTGAATCCTTCCCAATGTTTTCATCAGGCACGCTATACGTAACAAATGCTAATTTTTCTATTAATATTAATATGTTAGTTGCTATTTAATAAATCTGTTTTTGTTGGTTGTCAAGCAAAATTAGAGTCCATTATCTCCGGTTCGCTGCATGACCACCTGCATGGCTTTAAAGTAATCCCGCTGTACCTTCAGGTTGCACACCTTGCAGTAACGTTGAGTTGTTTTGATTCTTGAGTGTCCTAACAGGTCCTGGATGGTGACCAGATCCGCATCGGCATTGAGCAGTTGCGTGGCCATGGTGTGCCGCAGTTGATGACAGGATATCGGCAGCCCGGTTTTCTTTGCATAATATTCCATGCGCTTTTGGATCCCTCGCACCGATATGGGTTTGCCCTTGCAGGTGCCTTTTTCAACCAAAAAGACCTTTTTGACTCTGCAAGACAGTCTTGCTTTTACATAGGCCGCCAGCACTTCATAAGTGTCGGGACTGATATACACGACCCGGTCCTTGGCACCCTTGCCGTTATAGACATAAAGTCTGCTGCGGCGCCAGTCGATGGCTGCCAGGGTCAGGCTGGCGACTTCTTCCACCCGCAGCCCGGAGCGCAGCATCAACATGAACATGGCGCGATCACGTTTGGAGTCGATGACTTTGAACAGGTTGAAGACGTCTTGATCCTTGAGATGCTTTGGAAGCGGCCTGGACAAGCGCAGCAGAGTTCCGCGCTTGACCGGATTGGTTACTGCGATGTTTTGTTGCTTGCGCAGATAATCGTAAAAGCCCCGGATGCTGCCCAGATGGCAGTTAATCGTTTTGGGCGCAAG
>JARRLM010000262.1:0-4568 GCA_037386985.1 Acidobacteriota bacterium
CTGGCGATTCCGGCGTGCAGCTCTTTCCAATCCATTCCGTTGGTTCTCTTGACAGGGGCATAAACCCTGGCTTTTTCCTGGGAAATCTGTTCTTTTGCAATAGCCGGCTGGTCCGCCTGGAGGGCAAATTTCGCCGCTTTTCTGCCGGCATACCTCCCGGTGGCAGCCGCAAAGCTGTGGTCTCCCGGAGAGAACAACTGTGTACCGGCTGCATAAAGCCCTTCAAGACTGGTCCTCAGATCCCAATCGACAACCAACCCTCCGCCGATCGCTTCCCGCCATTGACTCATGCTGGATCCTTCTATCAATGCATAATTCTGAAGCTGATCCCTGCTCGGATCGAATCCCGCTTCCGAGTACGTATTCACGATGACTTTGCCCGTACATTCCTCTTCCAACAACATGTTCCAGGTGACTTTGCGCTCAATTGCGGGCATTGACGGGAAGTCTCCGTAGAAAGGCAACTGGTACTTGCCGCGAAGCACATCTTCGCGAATTGCAGCCCATCCAAATCCCATACGGTCGACATCCTTCTTCCCCCAACCGGGTTCGGTTACGATTGGGAGTTCCTTTCCCCCGGCATCGACCAGGGGAACGTTCTCGTAGCTTGCGTCACCCGCGCCCGTATACCATCGATGTTTGAAGCCGGGCGTGATGCCCATAACTCCGGATCTTTCCATTAGCGTAAACTCAGCGCCGGCTTTCCATGCCATGGCAATCCCATCCCCGGACACCGTACGGGGCGACATAGTGTTGTATCCCGATAATTCCGTATTGATAAGCCAGACAGAGCCTCCGGAAGACGAACAGAGTATCGTAGCTTTGGACTTGAAAACCATGAATTCACCGGTGCGGCTGTTTATTCCGGTGGCTCCGACTACTCTGGCTCCCTGGATCCCTTTTTCGGTCAGCAGACTGGTAGCCATGACGCGGTCATAAATTTTGACGCCCAACCGCTCGCATTCTTTCCTCAGTGCCGGTTTAAAGGTTGTACCCCAGACCCGGATGACGACATTGGTATCGTGAAAGGGATTCATGCGTGGGGAAATCAAGAATTTGGTTTTTTCATCTCGCCCTTCGACCCCCTTGAACTGGTCATCACAATCCCGGATCTTTCCGCCCATCCTTTCCAGTTCCAAAAGCGTATGGTAATTTTCCCGGCACTGTATCTGACGGCCGATCCCGCAACCGTAGCCGCCAAAACCGTTGGTCAACCGCAGGGCCCATTCGTCCGGATCCACCTTGGACAAAGGATTCGCAGCCGTATCGCACCAGTGGTCGCATCCCGGCCCGCCTGCACCGCTGCGGACTGTTGCCGACTTTTCGACCAGGGCAACTTTTACACCCGTTCGGGCGGCGCTTATGGCAGCCCAACATCCGGCAATGCCTCCGCCGATAACGAGAACTTCCGCTTCGATTTCCTCCTCTTGATCGTAGCGTATGGCATAAGGCCATATGGGGGCCTGACCCTTGCTTCGGATGAATCCATGAAATGTAGTCATCTTCCTCTCTCCTGAAGGAGTGCTGGTCCTGAAGCAATCTTAAATTCGGGAAGTCTCGCTTGTTCCCGTGCGCTCCCAGTATCCGGCTCGGAGCATGTGATTGAATTTGATCCTTAACGAAATGATTATAGCGTAAATAGGACCCGTATTTATATTCTTGATACAATGGGTCATAGTGTCTATTGTTCAATCTCCGAAAGGAGCTTTTGGTTGGCGAAGATTGGTTTCATCAGTTTGGGATGTCCCAAAAACCTCGTGGACAGCGAGGTCATGATCGGCCTTCTCAAAAAGAAGGGGCACACGATAACGGCCGATCCCGAAGAGGCGGAGATCCTTATCGTCAACACATGCAGTTTTATTGAAGCATCCAAGAAGGAATCGATCGATACGATCCTCGACGCCGTGAGAATGAAGGATTCCGGCTCCTGCAAAAAACTTATAGTTGCAGGTTGCCTGGCTGAACGTTACCCAATGGAAATTCGTTCCAACCTAATGGAAGTCGACGCCATCGTAGGCGTCAATCAGATCGAGGAAATCGTACAGGTTGTATCCGACGAACCGATCGATCCACCGGACTCCTACGGGCGCAGTGACGCAGACCTTTATCTTTATAGCCACGCAACCCCTCGCACATTGATCGGACCGCCCTATTCTGCCTATATGAAAATTTCCGAAGGGTGCGACCATACCTGCTCCTTCTGCGTCATTCCAAAAATCCGGGGACGTTTCCGAAGCCGTGCCATACCCTCACTTGTCAAGGAAGCAACCCGGCTTGCGTCTCAGGGGACAAAGGAAGTTATCCTGATCTCTCAGGACACCACGAGTTACGGCGCGGACCTTGGAATGCAGGATGGGCTTGCTTCCCTGCTGGAAGCGCTCGCAAAGATCAAGCACCTGCACTGGATACGGGTTCTGTATGTTTACCCGACCCTTTTCAGCGACAGGCTTATTGATGTAATGAATTCCAGCCCGAAAATCTGCAAATACGTCGATATGCCCCTGCAGCATGCAAGTGCACGCATACTGAAAACCATGAAGCGCGGCGGGACGAGGAAAAGCCTCACCCGTCTGATTGAACACATCCGCAAAAGAATACCCGGAGTAACATTCCGCACTACGATGATTGTGGGTTTCCCGGGGGAAACAAAGAGGGATTTCCTTGAATTAAAGAATTTCTGCCGGGAAATGGAATTTGACCGCCTGGGAGTCTTCACATATTCGGATGAAGAGGATACGATAGCCTTTACGGGTCATCCCAAAATCCCGTCCCGGACGGCCGAGTCCCGCCGGCGTATTTTGATGAAACAGCAGAATGCCATTTCGACCCGGAAAAACCGTATGCTGATCGGACAAAAACTGCCGATCCTCGTAGAGGGTTTGTCCGAGGAAAGTGACCTGCTCTGGCAGGGCCGGCTGGAATCCCAGGCCCCTGAAATAGACGGGATCTGCCTCATAAACGACTCGGAAGTCGCAAACGTGAAAAGCGGCGAATTTCAGATCATCGAAATTACAAAGGCTCTCGGACACGATCTTCTGGGAAGGATCGTAAGGCTAAGGTAATACCGGGCTTCTCGGTATTAGAAGAGTTCGGCTATATGGGAGAGGTACCTGTTTATGAAATGTCCCCAATGCGGAAAAGATATTAAAGATCCGAAGCTGCCCTCGAGACCTTTCTGCAGTGATCGGTGTAAACTTGTCGATCTGGGAAAATGGATTTCAGGGGAATACCGTGTGGCTTCCGCAGACAGCGACGAAAACAACCTTGAAGACCCGGTGGAAGAGGAATGATCCGATTGTCCAGAATGATCGCCAGCCTGTTTTATGTCGGCTTCCTTCCAGGAATGCCGGGAACTTACGCATCCGTCATCACAGCACTGGTCCTGTATGCAGCCTGTTCCGTGTCGGGGGCAATCCAGCCGTTGCTTCATCTGGGCCTTATCTGCCTGATCACGGTAGTGGGCACTGTTTCCTCGGCCAACATCTGCCGCAGTACCGGCGTTGAGGATCCCTCCTATATCGTCATTGATGAAGTTGCCGGGCAGCTGCTTACTTTTCTATTCCTTCCTGTTACCGGCTGGAATATCATTTTGGGCATCCTGGTCTTCCGTACTTTCGATATATGGAAGCCTTACCCAATCCGGAAACTGGAAAGACTGGGCAATGGTATGGGTGTTATGGCGGATGATTTACTTGCTGGAATTTACGGAAATATCGTACTTCATATAATTAATGCATTGCTTTAAATACTATATGCAATTGTATTAAATAAAAAGAAAAAATAGGCAGAATAATGAGAGCCGAAATTATAGCCGTCGGTTCCGAATTGCTGACTCCCGACAGCATCGATTCGAATTCCCTGTACATTACCCAGGTGCTGAACGATGCCGGTTGCGCGGTGCATCTGAAGACCATTGTCGGGGACAGTCAATCCGATATCGAAGGCGTCCTCCTGCAGGCTCTACAGCGTTCCGATCTGATTCTCTTCACCGGTGGTCTGGGACCTACCATGGATGATCGGACGCGCGATGCCGTGGCCGCGGTGCTCAAACGTCCTCTTGTACGGCACAACAATCTTCTGGAGGAGCTTCGCAGAAAATTCGCCTCGCGCGGATTTAAAATGTCAAAAAACAATGAGCGGCAGGCTGAAACAAGGCTGGCGCACAGGTCCTTCTACATAACGGGGATGACAGAATCGGAACTCGACTCGCAGCTTGCACCCATCTACACCGCCTACCCGCGGGTAAACACAACCATCCTGGCGGGGACCAAACATATCGCCGTAAGACTGTACCGCTGGATACAAACAGAATCAGACACCGACGAACTCGACATACTAGCAGCCCGGATTCAGGAAACGATCGGAGCTGCAATCTTTTCGACGCGGAATGAATCTATTGAAGAAGTCGTCGGTCGAATGCTTCGTGAATCGGGCAACACCCTTGCAGTGGCGGAATCCTGTACAGGCGGAATGCTCGGTATGTACATAACCCGCGTGCCGGGAAGCTCCGACTATTTCATGGGCGGCATCCAGTGCTACAGTGATCGGGCCAAAGCAGAGCTATGCGG
>JARRLM010000263.1:0-5089 GCA_037386985.1 Acidobacteriota bacterium
CGATGTTGTGCGTCGTACTGTGTGCCGCCATCCCGGCCGCCGTATCGGTCCGCCCGGCAAACGCCCAGGCTTTTTCCGACCTGGAGAAAGCGCTTGTGGACTACTCGAAAGCGGATACCGTGCCGGGCAAGGCCTGCGAGGCTCTCGCCGGCTTCAAGTCGGAGGAGATTGTACGGATAGAAGCCGTGATGATTCCGGCAGCCGATTCCACGCCCGCCTTCTGCCGGGTTTCAGGTCTGCTTTTCCCCGAGATTGCATTTGAAGTGAGCCTTCCTGCAAAATGGAGCGGCCGCTTTTACATGATCGGAAACGGGGGACACGCGGGCGAAGCGCTGGACGATCCAAGGCGCGTTTCGCAGATAAATGCCGCGTTGAATGTCGGATTCGCTGTTGCCCAAACCAACACGGGCCACGACGCGCGCAAGGAGCCCGGCGCTACATTTGTGCTGAGCAATCCGCAGAAATCGATCGACTATGCTTACCGTGCCGTTCATCTCACGGCTACGACCTCCAGGAGGATTACTGAATACTATTACGGCAAGCCCATTTCCTACGCCTATTGGAACTCCTGCTCCAACGGGGGACGCCAGGGATTGATCGAAGCGCAGCGTTTTCCGGACGACTTTGACGGCATCGTGGCGAATGCACCCTGGCTGGATCAAACGGGATTCACCATCGGAGCGATGTGGAACCAGATAGCGCTAAGCGATTCTCAGATCACGGCCGGGAAAATGGCTCTGGTCGCGGAAAGGGTGATGGCTGAATGCGACGACCTCGACGGGCTGGTTGACGGATTGATCGACGATCCCCGCAAATGCGTCTTTGATCCTTCACGGGACGTTCCTTCCTGCAGCTCGGGGGCGGACGGACCGGACTGCCTCACTGAAGCACAGGCGGAGGCGATCTCCAGAGTCTATGAGGGCCCGTTGAGTGAAGGCAAACCCTTCTTCCCGGGGTTTGAGCCGGGCAGCGAAGCCGTGATGCCGAACCTGTTCGGAGGCGGCACGGGCAGCGGCTGGATGAACGTGATTGTGAGTGCGCAGCCGGGAGGCAATCCGGCGGACTTCAGCCTGGCGGAAAACACGATGCGCTATCTCGTCCACAAGCCGCCCAAACCGGACTACGATTGCAGCACGTTTGACTTTAACCGCGACATTCACATGCTGGACGACTGGAGCAGGCTGGCCGACGCAAAGAACCCGGATCTGTCGAGGTTCAGGCAAAAGGGGGGCAAGCTGCTCATGACGCATGGATGGGCGGATTCTATCCTGCAGCCGATGGTGAGTGTGAATTATTACGAAAAAGCGGTGACTGAAAACGGACCTGGGACGGCCGATTTCTTCCGCCTGTTCATGATCCCTGGCATGGCGCACTGCAGCGGCGGCACGGGCCCGGACCAGCACGATCCCATGACGGCCATAATCAACTGGGTGGAAAAGGGCCGCGCCCCGGAATCCATACAGGCTAGCCGTGTGGTTGATAACGAGGTCGTACGCACGAGGCCCCTGTGCCCCTATCCCCAGGTGGCACGCTACACAGGCCGTGGGAGCATGGACGATGCAGCCAACTTCCGCTGCGTGGCGCCCTGATTCACCGCCCTACCGCATCAGATTCTCCAGGGGTTCCTTGACGGCTTGCGCCCAGATTTCGTAACCCTTGGTTGTCGGATGCAGTGCATCGCTCATTACATCCTGGGGGATATTCCCGTCGGCATCCAGGAATTTCGCTCCGATGTCCAGGTAATGAACGCGATCGCCGTCATCCAGCTTCGAAATAATGGAGTTGATTTGGGCGATTGTTGCGCGAACCGGGTCGTTCGCCGTGCCGCGCGGGAAAACGCCAAGAAGAAGGATCTTCGCCTTTGGAAAATCTTTCTGCAGCTCCAGGACAACGGCCCCGATCCCCTCGGCAATTTCTGCAGCGGTATTGCCTGCGCCTCCGAAGCCGCCGCCGGTGTTATTGGTACCGATCATCAGCATCACCGCCTTCGGGCTGAAACCCTGGCCCTCGCCATTCTGGAGCCGGTAAAGAACTCCCTGGGTCGTGTCTCCCGCGATGCCGAAATTGGCAACCTTCAGGTTCCCGAAATATTTGTCGAGCACCGGCTTGCCGGCGTAATTTCCTTCCGGATTGCGCCAGAAATCGGTGATGGAGTCTCCCATGAACAGGACATCGATGTCGCCCTGCCGGGCCACTTCGAGATTGGCCTGGTGCTTCTGCCGAAAATACTGGGCCAGGTTCGGTACGATTGCGGAATTGGGAGGCGGGACTCGTACGGCAATCAGGCCCGGATACTTCCGGTTGATCTCTTTGATTGCGGGATCCGCGCTCGCGAGAAACTTCGACAGGGCCCGCTCCGCAAGTTGTATTTCCCCGGCCGTCGGTCGAGGTATGGCAACCGCTTCGGGAACAGGCGCGGGTTCGGCCTGCCGGCCCTGCCCGAATACGCCGGTCGCCGGGACGGTCATGATCAAAAGGAAGATAAATTGCGATAATAGAACAGATGCGGCGGGTCGATAGAAACGTTTCACTTCACACCTCCAATTGAAAAAGATCTCCTCTACAGGGTTAATCAGATTTGATAGCGCCGACCTGGGTAAAAAGAGCTCTTGTATCGGCGACGTCCCAATGCTCGCAAAGTTTCCCGTCCCGAAGCCGGAACATATCGACCGTGTCGAAGCGTATCCTGTTGCCCGTAGGCGGATACCCAAGGAAGCCTTCCCCGGTATGGGTGCCCGTGATTGTGTTATAGACAAATACGAGATCGTCTTCGGCGACTATCCGGTTGATTGTTGCGCAGAAATCCGGGACAGCGGCAAAAAAGCCTTCATGAAATTTGATAAATCCTATCCTGCCCTGGTCCGCATCGGGATTATGCTGGATATAATCGTCGTGCATAAACCGGTCCACTACACTCAGGTCGCGTTTGCGGAATACCTCTTCATAAAATTTTATCACTGTCCGTTTGTTGTCTTCCAAATTCATCCCTCTAACCCTTCACTCAGGGCCGGCAGTATTATATCCAGTAATTTCCAGCCGTCGATATTTTGTTAAAGCGTGCGATGCCGGGCGTTCCTTCCCCTTGTCCTGGGTGAAAGCATGGAGAAACACGTTAAAGCGCTCCTGCAATATTTTCATCGCTCAGAAACTCCATCACACTTTCCTTTTTACCCACAATCGGCAGCACCAGGTGCGATTGGAATTCTTTATTGCGATAGATCTTATGCAACGTAGTCCTGCTGCTCGGCAGATGCGGATGATAATGAATCTGCATCTCCGGATCCCTGGGAGACTCCAAACTCTGGATCTCCAGCTTAATACGGTGACCGGGACGGAAAACATTCGTCAGCTTGCCCAGGCCCACATTGTATTCGTTAATTTCGCCAGGGACTACCGGATCGGAGCCCGTATGCCTGTGATACGGCGCGTAGGGTTTGGATTTTTCAGGATCCAAGGCACGATGCGAAGCCTTCATGTAGCCTTTAGCCAATGGAGTCTCATTTCCACCCGGAGCCACATCGCTCAGCTTGACTATCCAGTTGGTGTCGTCCGTATCGATGGAAGCAAAGAAGTTGAAAGCTGCCGGGCCGATGACGGTCAAATCTTCCGGCATAGGCATGCTGACATACTTGACGGAATCCCTCTTATTGGACAAATAAAGCGGTTGCTGCAGGAAACAGTCCGGGTGCGGCTGATATTGTTCGGGAGCAAAGGCCAGTCCTTCCCAGCGGCGCAGATAGCACTTCTCCCATTCTATCCCCGGCATCGGCCACTGCAGCTCTTCCCGCCACCTGTTGACGCCCTGTACGAAAATACGAACCGGCGGCTCTTTCATGATCCCGGTATCCACTCCCTTGAGCCAGTGATCGTACCAGCGGATGATGAGTTCTGCATCCTCGCGCCAGGGCCGCTCTTCCGGACCGAACGGTTTGACCATCAGTTTCTTGGGAGATTGAATGCCGGAATAGATGTCCCAGAAGCCTCCTGCGCCGTGTGCCGCCTTGCCGACGACAAATACCGGAACTTTGATCTTATCGAAAAACGGATAAATCGATCGATCCCTCCAGAACGGGCCGTCGAAAGGATTCATCAACATGTCGAAGACCCAGGGATTTTTGTAGGGATAGTTCAGCAGGTGGTAGATCTGGCGGCGGCGCTCGAATTCCTCACCAGGCAGTTCCTTCTCCATTAAAGAGGGAGCATTTTTAGGTGCAAAACCGCTCGTGCCGTGCCGGCCGTCCCAGATTCCGTAGTAGAACAGGCTGAGGATGCCGCCGCCGTATACGCCGTCGCGGTAGAAATCGTTTACGAGATGGGAAACAAAAATAGCTTTCAGATGTGGGGGCTGCTCTATCGCTACCTTCAACTGAATGCAGCCGTAGTAAGAATACCCGATCATACCGACGTTGCCGTCGCACCAGGGCTGCTGCGCGATCCATTCGACCAGGTCATGGCCGTCCCGGCCCTCCTGCGACGACCACATTCCGGGAAATTCCCCTTCCGATTTGCCCGTGCCGCGAGCGTCGGCTATGACGTGAACATAACCGCGGGAAACGATATCCGGAGTATCGCCTGCTTCGATGTTCCCGTCCCAGACCGCACTCTTCTGAAGAGGCTGCGGCGGCAGCAACATTTCCTGCAGTTCTTTGCCATATCCCCCCATCGCGAGCAATGCCGGAAATTTTCCCTTATTATCGGGGCGATAGATATTGACGCATAACCGGATGCCGTCGCGAAGGGGCGCATAGACATCCTTTTCGGTTTTGATACCATATTTGGGTTGACTGATACGTTCACGCCATTTGCTGCTCATTCTTCTCCCCCTGCATTTTCAATCAGTTGAATTCTTATCGGCTACTGTCTCCAGTTATTCCGGGAAGGGATCCTGTAGAGGACAGCCGAGCTGCCGGCACCCGTCATCCTCATCCGGCTCTTTCACTTCCCGTCCGTCCTCGAGATCGAACGCGGAATACTTGACGCCTTTGGATTTGTACATCAAACAGAATCCACATTTCCGGCCGCCGGTGGTTTGTGCCGGGATATAGAGTGTGGGGCTGTTTATAGAGTCGACCTTATAACATATTCGGGG
>JARRLM010000264.1:0-9439 GCA_037386985.1 Acidobacteriota bacterium
CGGATATGCGCGGTTTAATCCTTTCGCCCAGGCGCCCATGAAGATTACGGTGGAGGATGTCCTGGCGTCGCCTGTTGTGGCATATCCGTTGAGGGCTCTGGACTGCTGCCTGATGAGCGTGGGCGCTGCCTGTGCCGTCATTTGTGACGAGAAAACCGCACACCGGCTAACACGAGGCACAGGGAACAAGCCGTTAAGGATTTGGGTGGCGGCGGGATCCCACACATTGCGCACCGCCTGCCGTCGTCCCATGGCCATACCCCTGCTGCCGAATGAATCGGAAAGCCAATATGCGGATATGGCGGAGCGCTTCCCCGGCTGCGGAAGGTACCCGGGATTCACAGGTTTTCTTGCCACGCGTATGAGCGCCTTTTACGCGTACGGTATGACTGGAATCACCGATCCCACGGAAGATCTTGATGTTATCGAACTCCACGATGCGTTCACGATCAGTGATGTCCAATCCTATGAAGATCTGGGGATCCGGCCTTATGGACATGGAAGGGATTATGTGGAATCCGGCGATTGCTATCACACGAATCCCCATTCCGGCAAGCCGGGAAAACTGCCCTCAAATTTGTCGGGAGGGCTTATCGGCTGCATGCACGCCGTCGGCGCCACCGGAATCATGCAGGTGTTTGAAATTGCATCGCATATCTGGAACCGTTGGGCGGACATTCACGGCAATCCCGAAACCTGGAAAGAATTCGCAAGAAAGAAACCCGATGACTGGACCGATCTTCAGGTCAAAGGGGCAAGAAGAGGAATGGCCGTCAGTCACGCCGGCGTAGGATCCCACGTAACCGCCACAGTTGTGATGGATCCTGACTGTCTATTGAAAGAAGACGCCTGATCAAAACGGCTTCAGGCCATGAGTTGGAACGATTGCAAACGCATCGAATATTTAAAGGAGTGGGATGATGAGTATTTTCGGGACAGTGAAAGTGAAAAATGGGAAGTACAGGTTCCATGGGGACTTTCACGGCGTGTCACCCAATATGCCCATAAGGAATGAAGATGAAGCCTGGCGGCTCATGGGTATTACAAATCCGCGTGTGAATTCAAAGGAACCGTATATCTGCCGTTTCGCATCTTTTGTCCGGATTGTCTCAACAGAAATACGGTCATCGATTTGACGGAGGTTTGCCGGAATACGGCAACCATTCATACCTTCATGATCTGCGAAAGATCCGGGGCATTCAATACGCTCGAAAAGCCCATTCAGTTTATTAATGTGGAATTTGAGGGCGTCGCCACCATCCTCATGAGTTATTTGAGCATAGGCGAACCCGAAATCGGCAAACGTGTGGTGCCCATCTTCAGAACCACCGCACCTACGTATACGATTGTGGACCTTTCCTGGGTGCCTGCGGGCACACTTGAAGAAACTCTTCCAGAAGGATTTGAGTATTAATCCTCTTAAACCCAAAGCCTTTGTCTGTACCCCACTCAAAGGCGATGACTGCACAGAGAGCGTATTCCTGTGAAGGGATCCCCGGTTCGGCGTCACTCCGTTACCGGCGGAATTCAATATACAGCCCACGCCTGATACAATAATTGTATGACAGTGAATCCATCGGCCCCGGACAGATCGAGAATCCTCCAGGATTACCGGATTGCATACCGCAGCCGTTTGGCCAGCACCGTCGGCCGCCAGGAGGTTTTTTCAGGAAAAGCCAAGTTCGGAATTTTCGGCGACGGCAAGGAGGTGGCTCAGGTGGCCCTGGCCCATGCCTTCAGGAAGGGAGATTTCCGCTCCGGATACTATCGGGATCAAACGTTGATGTTCGCTTTGAAACTGCTCACTCTGAATCAGTTCTTCGCCCAGCTTTACGGCCATGCGGATCTTAAGGCGGAACCCTTTTTCGGCGGCCGGTCCATGACCGGACATTTCGCCACACGCCTGCTGGATTCGGACGAAAACTGGAAAGAACAGGTTTCTGTCTTCAATTCAACCGCCGATCTCTCTCCAACAGGCGCACAGATGCCCCGTCTCGTAGGACTTGCCCTCGCGTCCAAACTGTATCGCAACCTGCCGGAACTGCAGTCCTACGGCAGGATGTTCAGTCTCAACGGGAACGAAATCGCATTTGGAACAATCGGGAACGCTGCATGCGCTGAGGGCGCCTTCTGGGAAACGATCAATGCCGTTGGGGTTCTTCAGTCCCCGATGCTTCTGTCCATCTGGGACGACGGGTACGGCATTTCCGTCCCGAATAAACTGCAAATTACTAAATCAGACATTTCAAGCATTCTGGAGGGATTCCGGATCGGCAGGAATGAAGACTCCGGCCTTCGACTCTACCGGGTTGCAGGTTGGGATTACCCGCAGCTGTATAAGGTTTTCGAAAGAGCTGCAAAAACCGTGCGAAGCACACATATACCGGCTGTCGTACACGTGACCGAATTGACGCAGCCCCAGGGACACTCCACTTCCGGGAGTCACGAACGCTACAAATCCGCCTCCCGTCTGGAGTGGGAACTCAAGCACGATTGTCTTCACAAAATGAGGATGTGGATGGCGGAATCGGCAATTGTGACAACCGGAGAGCTGAACGAGTTGGAATCGGAGGAAAAGCACCTTGTGCTCGATACCCGCGATCGTGCATGGAAAGCATTTTGCGCCCCTTTGGAATATGAGCGCCGCATGCTGCTGCGCATTATACGGAAAATCATGAATTCAGTTCCCGCTCCCGCGTTGTCGGGAATCCGGGACACCCTGCAGCGGATGAAAGCCCCGCTAAGAAGGGACATGATGCATGCTGCGGGAGAAGCTCTGGCGGCCGTATATCATAGTGAGGAACACTGCCGGAGCGATCTTATCCACTGGATGCAGCGTCAGGAAACACTGAACGAGGAACGTTACGATTCCCATCTTTACAGCGAGTCAAAGGCGTCCGCTCTTAACAGCGTCGAGGTTCCTGCATCCTATTCCGAGTCGTCCCCCGTGAAAGCGGGACATGAAATTCTGAATGCGTGCTTCCATGCAGCATTTGCCCGTTTCCCCCAGCTTGTTGCCATGGGTGAGGATATCGGGCACCTGGGGGGCGTGAACCAGGGATTTGCGGGCCTTCAGGCAAAATTCGGAGCACTCCGTGTTATGGATACCGGGATACGCGAAAATACCATTATAGGACAGGCTCTCGGACTGGCGATGCGCGGTTTTAAACCGATCGCGGAGATCCAGTATGTTGATTACATCCTCTACGGACTGCAAATACTCTCAGACGATCTGGCTTCCCTGCGCTGGCGCACCCACGGGGGGCAGAAAGCTCCGGTTATTATCCGCACGCGCGGCCACAGGCTTGAGGGCATCTGGCATTCGGGGTCCCCGATGGCAGGCATCCTCAACCTGGTTCGGGGAATCTATCTCTGTGTTCCGAGAAACGCAACGCAGGCAGCCGGTTTCTACAACACCATGCTTTCCTCTGACGACAGCGCCATCATTGTTGAAGTGCTGAATGCGTATCGGAATAAGGCAAAAATTCCCGATAATATTGGAAGTTTCAGTATTCCTCTTGGAGTTCCTGAAATTCTCAAGCCGGGATCGGACGTTACCCTGGTCACATATGGCGCCTGTTGCACTCTTGCGCTCGCAGCGGCCGAAAAACTTCATGAAATAGGGATCGATGTCGAAATCATCGATGTGAGAACGCTGCTTCCCTTCGACATCCGTGAAATAATCGTCGGTTCGCTTCAGAAAACCAACCGTATCCTGTTTCTCGATGAAGACTGCCCCGGTGGGGCAACCGCTTTCATGATGCAGAACGTAATCGAAGAGCAGCGCGGGTATCAGTGGCTCGATTGCCCCCCCAGGACGTTATCCGCAAAAGAGCACCGGCCGGCATATGGATCCGACGGGGACTATTTTTCCAAGCCCAACCAGGAGCAGATCTGCCGCATGATCTGTGAGATGATGCACGAATCCAAACCGAAGCGTTTTCCGTTGCTCTATTAATAGAGAAGTAGGGCGGCGTACCCTATTTTTTTATAGTAATATCACTGTTTACGTTTAATACAAACAGGCCTGTTCCTTATGCCGTATCTTATCGTTGTCTCCTTCCTCTGGGGCTTTTCCTTTGTCATTATTAAAGGATCGCTCGTTTCTTTGGATTCCAATTTCGTTTCATTCGCCAGACTTCTCCTTTCTTTTGCTGTTTTCATCCCGTTTATGCGCCTGGCGGGGATCCGGATCAGAGACGCTTTACATCTGGCTTTTATTGGAGGTGTGCAGTTCGGCCTCATGTACGTGGCGTACATTGCCTCATATCAATACCTGCCGGCCCACACCATCGTTCTGATGACGACAACGACGCCTTTGTTCATAACACTCTTTAGTGCTGTGTATGAGCGGAGACTTCAGAAGGCTTTTTTGTTGGCCGCATTGCTTGCCGTAGCGGGAGGAGCTGTTATACGGTACCCGGGTCAGCCCTTGTCGACAAGTGTATACGGGATTATGCTTATTCAAATATCGAACGCCGCTTTTGCATTCGGACAGATTGCCTACAAGAAGCTGATGCATTCGAAACCGGATCTGCGGGACAAAAATGTATTCGGTCTGCTGTATGCTGGAGCTGTTGCCGTAGCCGGTCTTTTTTCTTTCGTTGCCACCGATTATTCCCAACTAACGGTGAGTTCTCACCAATGGTTTTTTCTGCTTTATCTCGGCATCGTTGCTTCGGGAGTCTGTTTTTTCCTCTGGAACTTCGGAGCCCGGAAAGTTAATGAAGGCGCGCTTGCCGTTATGAACAACATGAAAATCCCCATAGGCGTTGTCCTGAGCCTGTTGATTCTCAGAGAAGCCACCGACTATGGAAGACTGATCATGGGGTGCCTGTTGCTGGCATCAGCCTTGTGGGTCAATAGAAGGATACGGAAGACATAATACCTGTCTTGCATGACAGGTATTATGTCTTCCGTATCCTTCCCAGGTAAATAATGGCGGTCTCGTTTGATACCAAACGAGACCGCCATTATTTACCCCGTGACAGTATACCGGTGATGCTGTAAGAATATAGGAACCGTCGAACAACATGGAGGAGGCATGACAGCTAAAAGAATTGGGGTTTTGACCGGAGGCGGGGATGTTCCCGGGTTGAATTCGGCGATTAAGGGAATCGTAGAAGCGGGTATTATCGAAGGATACGAAATCCTGGGGATCTGCCGTGGCTGGGAAGATGAAATCATTGCCCGATCACCTCAAAGGCGTTGATTTTCCGAAAAAGGAATCCTCAAACGGTGTGACGTACGATGTCACCAGCCGGATTCTGAAAAATATCGAAAAACTTCGGATTGACTGTCTTATCTCTCTGGGAGGCGATGATACGCTCTCCTTTGCTGCGATTCTCGATAAAAAGGGTGTGCCGGTAGTCGCGATTCCGAAAACCATGGACAACGACGTCCAGAATACCGAATACTGCATCGGATTCGATACTGCGATCACGCGCGCCGTGGATGCAATTCAACGCCAGCGGTCAACGGTCGCTTCCCACGAGCGTATCGGCATCTTCAGAGTTTTCGGCCGAGATGCAGGGTACACGTCTCTGTACACAGCTATGGTGACGGCCATCCGGTGCGCGATCCCGGAGTTCACCTTTAATCTCGATAGAATGATAGAACTGGTGATGGAAGACAAGCGGAACAACTCCAGCCGCTACAGCCTCGTGGTCCTGTCCGAGGGTGCCCGATGGGACGAATATTTGCTCGGCGAGTATGGCGAGCCCGATGCCTATGGACACCGCAAAAAGAGAAATGTCGGCGAGGATTTTGGCGCGGAAGTTCGCGCGCGCACAAAAGAGGAAACCGTTATCAGCGACCTGACCTACGAACTGCGCAGCGGTGAAGCGGATTTTATCGACAAAATGGTCGCAACGACATTCGGCAATATGGCTGTCGAGTGTATCCGGGATAAAAGGACCGGTCTGATGACGGCCATTCAGAATGGATGCTATGCTATGGTGGAAATTCCGAATGCGAAAATGGGGCCGCGCCATATCGACGTCAAAACGATGTTCGACAACGAACGCTATCGCCCTTCCTACAACAACAAGGTCGGCCTGCCCCTGTTCCTTACCCGCGCATAACACTTAATGATTTAATGCAAAGGCGCCAAGACGCAAAGCCGCTATTAAAATATTTATAAATATTTGTAACTTAGGATTATATTTTCCGATTTCTCGATTTATCCAGACCATATATTTATTGTTGGGAAAAAGTGTGAATGTAATGAAAAGCAATGGAGGAAGAAACAGCCTATTACCTAGAGAATCCTGATTCTGAATCAAAAGTAATGAAGACGAAAAAGTGAAAATGTTTTATTGATGTTCATACAGCCACTAGTTTCCACTTACCCTGGCAACCCAGCTTTACATCTAAAATATATATTATTATTTGCGTCCTTGCGCCTTGGCGCCTTTGCGTTAAGTTTCTTTTTGTGTCTTCGCGTTAAGAAATGCGATTTAAATATTCAAATTTGTAATTACAGGAAGGTTGTCGGTTAGTGCGTTCCATTTTATTTCCAAAAACCTATCGCCTTCATCCCCGCCGTACCCGTTTTCAGCCAATTTTCCGGATTCAAAAAGCCGGATCAGGCGAGATTCGCTTTCGTCCGCAGATTCAGGTCTTATGGCTCCTTCCTGGTAAAGAGCGTTGACCAATTCTATAAATCCGTTTTCCAGATCCGATTTATCGGCTAATTCGCCTTCAGACGCAAGAATGATCTTTCTTGCCAGGCCTTCTTTGACCAGTTCCGAAATGGATACCCGCTGCCCCTTCTGCAATACTTCATTCATGAGTTCGCTCAGATTTGTATAATTAGCGATTCCCATATTCCTACCGTTTAAAACCACGGCCTATGGCCGTGCGACCCTGAAAGGCTATGCCGGTCCAGAGAGAATCACATAAAGGTTTCCCGTTCAGGGTTTTAATAACGGGGAACGAGGAACGGGAAACGATACAGTTACCAGTAAAGCCTCGTTTTACGAGGGGCTCGGCTTTGCTGAGCTTGGCTAAAGCATCGTCTTCAAGACGTGGTAGATTATTTTACCGCTTTCTCATCCGTGTCATCAAAACAGTCACAACTGATCAATTGTCCTCCACATCTCGGACACTGCTCCTGATCGCAATTGGCATGGTGTTTCCCGCCCGGAACAATATTGCAGTCAGGGCAGCGGAACCAGTTCGGAAAATGGAGAGTTTTCGGATCATACGGAACTGACTCAAAGACCTCTCCGTCGGGGTATTTTATGGAGATATTTCCTTCACAGGTCGTGACGGATGCGCCCGACATTTCCTTATTGCATCTAAGGCAGAATCCCATTCTTCAAATGAGAAATTGCCCAGCTTGGTTACATCGGCGCCTTTCCCGACCGCTTTGATATAATTGGGCGGACGCAATTCGGTCAATTCCGTTTTAAATTTGAGCTTTACCTTGAAGGGCCCCACTCTTTGTTTGACAATACTTTCATACGTCTTTTCATCGATGATTTCCATCTTTTCAGTGCCCGGCATGCAGGAACCGAGTGTTGTGGGGTCCAGCACGGATTCCCAGACCTTTTCGATTGGAGCCTGCAGTTGAAATTGCCCTTCGAGTAACATTGAATAACTCCTTTCTCCCTCAGTAGCATCGGTTAGCCCGCATTCATGATGTTGTGCCGGACCTATTGGATGCCGCTTCGGATGTTGAGCCACCCCCATGCATTGAGCGAACCCAATGCATGGGCGTAACCTTCCAGTCTATCCTTCGTCGACTTCGGCGGCTGTTTTCTTCAGTACATCAGCCAGGGCCTGATAGCCCTTGTTCCCGAATTCAGTGACCTGGGCTTTGATGAGCTCTGCGTAGGAGAGCCCTTGCGTTTTCAGCCAATCTTTGTGCTTTTTGTCGGTTTGTCCCAGATAATGCCGGGCTAAATCAAGATGCTCGGAACAGATCTTGCGACACATCGGACAGCGATAATTAGGCATGTGCAGTCTCCTCTTTAATTTCCTTTTTCATTGCTTAAAACCTTTTCAGTTTTAAAAAATTACTTAAGTGCTCCGCTCCAGTTTTCCTTTTTCTCCGTCTCGCGGATAGCTTTTAAAACCTTCTCAGGTTTCAGGACGTTGCTGAAGAACTCCGCACCGCAGGCCTGGTACACGGCATTTGCCAGCGCGGGAGCGGCAGGAGCGATTGTCGCTTCGGCAGCTTCCTTGGCGCCGAACGGGCCATTGGGCTCATAAGTGGGGATGTCAATATTCTCAATCGGAGGCATATCGCGGGTGCGGATGATCTTGTAGTCCACAAACTCGGGATTCAGCAACATACCCTGATCCATCGGCATCTCTTCACACAAGCCGTACCCCAGGCCCATATGAATAGATCCTTCTACCTGGCCCCTTGCCCCCAGAGGATTGATGATCTGGCCGCAATCATGTACAACAAGGACATCCCGCAACTCCACATGACCCGTTTCACGATCGACCTTTGCCTTAACCGCCATGATTCCCATCCCGTAGGCAGGGGAGATCATGCCTTTGTTGTGAGGCGTGTAGTGACCGACTCCCATCAGCGGTACGCCGTCATTTTGCCTGATCGCATCCTGTACAAGATCGTAATAGGAGAGTCCTCTTTCCGGACGTAATTCCAGATAGACTCTATGATTTTTGGCTACAAGATCATAGGCGATATTTTCGCCCAGCTTCAGTCTTGCGATATCGATCAGTTTCTGTTTTACCTGGGCCGCGGCATCCTTGATCGCGTTACCGTTCATCAACGTTTCCCGGCTGCCCCATGCGCCGAGATCGGTATAGGCATGGGCCGTGTCGCCAAGATGCAGGCGGATGTCCTCGATGCCGATACCCAGCTCTTCGGCGCAGATCATGGCGGCCACCGTGTTGTGGCCCTGGCCGACATCGGCCGCCTGGCTGTATAGATCGACCGTTCCGTCCCAGTTTACCTTTATATGAGCCGATGAGTAGGCATAGGGAGTATGGATCCAGTTGAAGATGCCTCCGGACATGTAGGCAAAGGAGCAGTACCCAATGCCTTCATCTTTCTCAAGCTTGGGCCATTTTTCTTTGACTCTTTCAGACATTTTCTCGATACAGGGCTGAATGCCGCAGCTTTCAAACGTATACTGGCCGGGAGCCTGGTACCCGGGCGCCACGGCGTTGATGCGCCGGATTTCCAGCGGATCAATCCCAAGGTCCTTGGCCGCCCTGTCAAATTGGGTTTCGGAACAGTACTTGGCCGGAACGGCGCCGAAACCCCGTATCGAAGTACCCCACACCGTGTTTGTGTAAACGCGCACACCGTCATACCTGTAATTGGGTATCTTATAGGGCATTGTGATGAAGGTGCCTGTCAGATAAAGGGTCGTTGCACCCAATCCTGTGAAGGCGCCTCCATTGGTCATGGTCTTTACTTCAAAAGCGACGATCGTGCCGTCCTTCTTCAGGCCGA
>JARRLM010000265.1:0-4142 GCA_037386985.1 Acidobacteriota bacterium
AACCCGGAATCATCAACGTTCCTGGCATTAGAGCGGATGAGTATGTACTCTCCTTTCTCCTCGTCTCCGTTAATGCCCGGCAGTTGAAGTTCCTGGATTTTAGTCTTATCGGGTTCGATCGTGATGTTTCCTGCCTTGGAACCGTCAAAATAAACGGTCTTACCATCATCAGACCGGATATCGGTTATTACCAGCGGAAGCGATCCCTCGTTGGTTATGGAGAACGCCTGTTTTTTGCCGGTGCTGCGCTCTGTTCCCTCAAGCACGACTCTTCGCGGAGCGACCACGATTTTTGCTCCAGGCGCTTCCTCCACATTTCCTTTAAACACGAAAATATCAATCTCTTCGTGTCCCGGGATGTTTGTAGTGAGGCTAACATATTTCTCGAAGGGCCCCGGACGCTTTTCCGTATCATAGCTTACCTTGATTTCAGTTTTTTCATTAGGAGCCAGTGTATGCTTACCTAGCATAGCTTCGGTGCATCCTCAACTGGTTCGTACGTTCGTAATTTCAACCTGCGCGTTTCCTACATTTTGTATGATTGCTGTCGCCTCAATTATTTTGCCCTCTGAAACCGTTCCTGCGTCGAACTGTGCGGGTATCGCGATGAGCAACTCTCCGGCCGAATCGTCAGATGCAAAAGACACCCCGGTCAGGAACGCAGCTATCCATAGAATGCCGACTGCCGCCACCCTGGCTTTTCCGCTTCTCATAAAACTCATCCCCTTTCAGTAGGAAGATTTATCTCCATCCACGCAGGTAGAGTAGGGTCGTCGCCCAATTCGCCAGAATCATCGTAATCCCGAAGATCAAAGCGTGTATGGACAAAAGAGCCCATCCTGACAAAATCTGCCCGACAAAACATCCGCCGCCAAGGATAGCGCCGAATCCCACCAGCACGCCTCCGAAGTATGCTAATACGAGCATCCCTTTCGGAGCGGTTCTCCATATGAGTTTCCCTCGCAGCCAGGCGGACAGCGCCGAGCCGAGAACGAATGTCCAGGCTATCAGTCCGACGATACGAGCATTTCCTTCAAAAACATACTTCAGCAAAGCGTACGGCATATGACTGGCACCGAGCGGATGCGTTCGTCCCAGAAACGGACCGACTACAATGGCCGCCCATCCGAGCAGACCTACAATTACCGCTACACCGAACAGCGGCCAGCTGCCGTCAGCCGGGTAGGCGTTCTTAAGCCGTGAGTCCAGGATCCGGCGACGATAGAGGAGGCACATCGCGGATAATCCGATCAGGGCGATGCCGACTGCCATAAGTGCAAAAGCGTCGCCAAACGGATCCACTATATTGGATGGAAGTTTCCATGACTCACTCAGGCTGGTCAGGAAGTCGATACCTCCCCGACCCCATGGAGACAGACCCGCGGCAAGCCCGGCGAAAATGCCTGCTACTGCTATGATGGAGGGCAAGTGTCCTTCGGTCGCCTTAAATAACGATCCGCTTATACAGCCGCCGGCGAAAACCATACCGGTACCGAAAATTAAACCGGCAACCGCAGCAGGTATGACACTGATCCTTCCGGGGTATATGGTGACCCATCCAAGAATATCCATCAGCCCGAATCCCAGCATGGCGGTCAATACCGCAACGAGTATCGCTCTCAGGCCGCGCATATCCCGCGACAGAACAACTGCGCTGAGCAATGACGCGCTGCAGAATCCGGCCCGTTGGAATACGAATCCCACGGCAAAGTAGATAGCCGCCATCACGAAGCGCATATCCTGAACAACGATTCCGATTCCGGCCACGACCGCTACAACCGCAAACGTAATCCAAAAGATCGCGGCAGCTGTCTTGTGGGAAGGTTTCCTGAATCCTCTGGGTATACGGATGGGGGTTTTGGCAGGCTCTGTCCGAGTGTGCCCGGTCTCTTCCAGGGTGATTGTCTGGTCGCCTTTCAAGGTTTGGGGATTCATCATCAATAAATGCTGTATTCAGTTTCGGCAGTTGAAGCGGAATCGCCCCAATACCTTTGATAGGTATCCAGTATTGTCTTTTCGTCGAGTTTGTTTACTAATCGCACGACGCCGCCACCCTTTTTAGCGATCAATAAGGCCGGAAATTGACGGATTTCATTCTGTTCTATGATGACCTTGAAATCGGAATCTTCGGCAGTCATGTATCGGATGGATGTTTGCAGGTCGGAAAAAGGGGGAGTTGCGGACAAATTCTGAACTGCGATAGATGCCGCGGCTGCGTCTTCGATGCACTCCCCTAAATTGGCGATGACAACGAAGACAAGGTCGGATTCAGTTTCTGATCCGATCGCCGCCTCTATTTTATCGGAATCTTCCGGCGTTGCCGTACGCATGATGAGAGAAGTTGAAATCGATGCCCATTGGACATTCACGAAAGCCAGGGTAAGCGAATAGATGCCCATGATCATTGCGGCCGTAACGGTCACCATAAAAAGGATTTTTTTAATAGAACTCAAGCGGTTTTTATTCGCCAAGGCGGGTAATCTCCTTACCCTCAAGAGGTTATTGATGTCAACACGGCCAGTTTAAGTATCGAACTAAGTATTGTCAAGTTATTGAGCTCAAGGCTGGTGGTTACTCAGGAACTAGGCGCAAAATCCATGGCAAAGACTCGAGAATTTTCATTTTAGGATCTCTCTCAACTGCTCAGTGTATAGCTTGCCAATAAGATAAGACCTATGACCCGCCGTATCCTTACTTCTCGGAATTAGCATATATTTCCCATTTTTGACCCGTCGAATAACTCTTGGAAGAATGTTGAGATCAGGCGGATTTGTCGAATCATCTTCGGTATTCATAGCAAACACTCGAGCCCGAATTTCTTCCAGACCGGGTTCTGGATTGTAGTCACTTGACGCTTCGAAAGCATACAACAGATCATTCGCGTCGGTTGTATTTATTCGGCTTGACATACCCTCAAATGCTAAATCTGCCTTATCACGTGTAGGGTAGGATTCATAAATCTCTAATGAATTGGTAAAAAGCGCGAATCGTGCATAACCCGCAATAGTTAAACCCTGTAAAGGCAGCTTCTCATAATCACCATTTTCCCAATCCGGATCGTTGCGAATCGAATCCGTAATTATTCGGCGCAATATTCGGTTCTTTCCTGCAATTTCTACAGGCAGACACTGCAGGGGCATCAGCGCGTCTACGAAATCTGGATACATTTCTCCCCACATCCATGCATGCATGCCTCCCATTGAGCCACCGATTATCAAGCGGAGATGATTTATGCCTAAATGCTCTTTTATTAGCCGATATTGCGCTCGTACCATGTCTTCGTAGTTGTACTGTGGAAAATTTGCCCTCATCCCGTCCGACGGCTTCGATGACTTGCCGTGGCCAATATTATCAGGGAGGATGATGAAGTACTTGCTCGTATCTAGTGGCTGGTTCTGGCCGAATAATTCACCTGCAAACGAATCACTCAGAAACTGACTCCCATTTCCTGTGGTTCCATGCAGAATTAACACCGGTTCGCCGGCTGGATTCCCAACTGTAATGTAGTGCAGGCGAAGGTCGGGTAATATTTGTCCAGTGTGGAAACGAAAATCACTAACGATCCATTCACTCTCAAAAGGCGCTCGATTATCGGCTGCCTGAGGCTCAGCTGAGCAAAAAACAGCCCTGATTACCATGAATGACGAACACAATGTTAGTAAATGAGCCATAGGTCTCATGATACCTCCCGTGGATTTTATAAGTCGAATCTAAGAACACTGGTGTTGAACTGTGGATAGGAAAAATAAGTCCCTCCAGGAACATAATTCAAACACTGCCTGGAAAATCTTGGTAAAACGTGAAGATATTATATGTTTCTCCGGATCTTATCGGAAGCAAAGAAGTCCAATGGAAGGATAGGATGTTAATGGCTGAACGGCTTATGGCCAGAATCGGGTTTTACCTGTTGATGAATCCCTACCAATCACTCCTGAATCTGCGCTATGCAATAATCCGCGATTTCGTTACAATGCGGTGATTTTTGTGACCGCTTTTTCTAAAGAGTTGACCCAGGATACAACACTCCAGGAAAGTGGCTGAGAGGAGAACCATGGCGGAAGCAGAGGTTTTACCTATTCCAGGACCAGTTGAAAAACCACCCGCTTACGCATGGGTAATCCTCGCAGTTCTTATATCACCAG
>JARRLM010000266.1:0-2072 GCA_037386985.1 Acidobacteriota bacterium
CATTTCGATGATTTCAGGTAAATCCATCGCCATTTGAGATACTGCAATCAGAAGGCGTTCCAAAGCGTCCGTATCGGCGGCTTTGACGCCGCGTCCGCCGGCCAGCAACGGGAAGGATCTGATCTGCCGAACCATGCGCTCGGCATCGGCTTCCGAAAGAGGCGCCAGGCGGAATGAAACATCCTTCAGCAATTCGACATGGATACCGCCCAATCCAAACATAAGCACCGGGCCGATCCCTTCTTCGCGCTTGATGCCGATGATGACTTCGGTTCCCTCGGCGCATTGTTCCTGGATGATGAAATTCGCATCGGAGAAACGTCCGGACATATCGGCATACGCGGTGCAAAGCGCTTCTTTGTCTTCCAGATTCAGGACGACACCGCCTTCGTCGCTCTTGTGAACAATCCTTTCGCTGTCCACCTTGAGGACGGCCGGAAAGGGTACTTCGGGGAGATTTTCAGTTCCGGCAGCCACAGATACGGTGAGGGCGGCTGGAATATTGTATGCGGCCAGTACATCATAGGCTTTTGCTTGCGGAATAAAACCGGAGGATGTTGATGCCAGCTGTTGGGAAGCGCGGGCTTTGTCTCCCTTCGCTTGGGCCGGCTGTTCGGCAAGGCGCTTCCGCATTTCACTGTAACGAACCATGGAGGCCAGCGCCCGGGAGGCAGTTTCCGGAAAGTCATAGACAGGAATTCCGGCATTCCGGATGATTTCAACCGTGCCGGCCCACTTTTCATTGGTCAAAACGCATACAATGATCGGTTTGGTCAGTTTCCTGGACGCTTCGGAGATGCTGTTGGCGAGCCCTTCACAGTCCACAAAAGGCGGGGTAACCATCGTAATCAGAATGGAGTCGACATTCGGGTCTTTGTTCAAAAGGTCCAGCGTCAGTGCAAAGTGCTCCGGGGTTGCTGTTGCGGCAACATCGACGGGGTTTTCGATGTACGCTTCCGGGACCAGTCCTTCGCGCAGTTTCTTCTTTGTTTCGTCGGATAATTTCGCGAGCTGAAGACCATTAAGTATACATTCGTCGATGGCTATAATGCCGGGGCCTCCGGCATTGGCAATGATTCCAACGTTTGGACCCGAAGGGACCGGCTGGGTGGAAAGGGCATATCCGGCGGCAATCATTTCCTCGGCTATCTGAAATCGCAGGACGCCCGCGCGCTCAAATACGGCATCCGTAAGTGAATCCTGCTGAATAAGAGAGCCGGTATGGGAGCTGACCGCTGTTGCGGCAGCCTGTGTTCGTCCGGTGCGTATAGCCATAATAGATTTGTCCCGGGCAATCTTACGGCACCGATCGATAAATTCCGGAGTGTCTTTCATGCTCTCGATGTGCATCATTATTGCGTGCGTTTCGGGATCATTGCCGAGGTATTCCAGGATTTCGTTTGTGTTCACGTCCGACGCGTTTCCGTGCGAGGCGTAGATGCGGAATCCGGATCCCATATTGCGCAGGTTCAGGTTAATCATCTCGGCGCAGCCGCCGCTCTGGCCGATAATGGATACCTTGCCCTGGTTCAGTGGAGTGAATGTAAAGTTCGCGTAAACAGAGACGGCAGGATCCGAATTCATGACGCCCTGACAGTTTGGGCCGTAGACGCGGACACCATGTTTTCGGGCTGCTTCGAGCAGGGCATCTTCAAGCTTGGCCACCCAGAATTTCCGTCTGTTTGGGATTGATAGGGTATATCTCCCCCTTGAATCCGTAAGTCTTCAGGTTTTTCACAACAATATGACCGATGGAGAGAGGATTGTTGGATGCCCCCATTACGGCTACGGCTCGGGGGCGAAACAGGGAATCAAGCATGACATCACTCCTTTATCAAGGTGCGGAATACCAATGAATGAATATCTGTGTAAGAGTCTAAATACTATTTTAAGAAGCCAGAAGCCAGAAGCCAGAAGCCAGAAGTCAGAAGATTTTCCAATGGTCTTTAAAAGAAAGAATTTTCCCTGTTTTGTCTCAAAGTTTGCTGCGTGTTTTTATTCTGGCTCCTGACTCCTGGCTTCATTATTTAATCTTCCGGTGCTTCGGAAGCGAGCAGAGCGGCTCCGAATGC
>JARRLM010000266.1:2183-13820 GCA_037386985.1 Acidobacteriota bacterium
CGGCAGTACATGTACAGGATGCTTGAGACGACGGGACAGCAGTTCCGCCAGGACGGGATTATGTGCCACGACGCCCCCGCTTAAAACAACTTCACCCGATAGCGGATCCATTTCCAGTATGCGTTTGACCACGGACTCGATAAGGCCGGCAACAATGTCGGGTATTTTTTTCCCGGCTCTTAAATGAGCCAGGATTTCCGTTTTCGTAAAAACCGTGCAGTAGCTTCCCATATGAACGACTTCAGTAGCCTGGCGAGCCATGGAATTGATCTGGTCCAGGGGAATATCTATTCTCTGGGCTACTTCTTCAAGAAAGGCACCTGTACCTGCCGCACACTTCCGGTTCATTTTGAAGTTTTCCCGACGGCCCGAAGCATCAATGTGAATAATTTTGTTATCCTGGCCTCCTACATCGACGACCGTAGTTCGGCGCGGGAAGAAATGAAATACGGCTTTTGAATGACAGGCGATTTCAGTTCGCGAGTCATGAGCGAAGCCTACGTTATGCCGTCCGTATCCGGTTGAAAATATCTGCGCCAGGCCCTGATACGTCAGGTTGGAAGAGGCCAGAACCACATCCATGGATTCCCGGGCACACGCTTCGAAATCGACCCCTGTTTTGCGCACGTCAGATGCAATGAGCTGGTTCTGAGAATTGATTATGACGCTCTTGGTCGCAGACGCTCCAATATCTACCCCGCCAAAAAATTCTTCCCCGCTCACGCGCTTTTCTTCTCCGCCAGTTGTTCGATGAATGCTTCAATATTTGTGCGGGTCTGCTCTTCCGAGTAACAACGCAGGTCGTTCAGGTCTCCGTTTATTACCAGCGTGGGCATGTTGCGTTTTTTTGACAGACGTTCAGGCATACCGTACCGGTTGTTCGAGTTGTTGGGGCAGGTTTTGGCATCGTGAAAAATCATGCCGTCTATCTTGTACATGTCGATCTCATTTTCGAAATACCGTTCCTTGTAATCCTCGTCGCGAACTATGAGAAGCTCGATATATGCCCGTGCCATGCTGTCAAAAGGATCGTCCGGATCGAGAGCGGGAAAAACCCAGCTGCTGCAGTAGGTGGATGCCAGTACGCAGGTATTAAGGGACGCAAACTGATCGGACAGCTCGCGCAGTTTCCCCCAGATCGGCATCCCTTCCCAGTACAGCCGGTATTTTTCATTTTCGACCGCGGCCACCCCGTCTTCAACGCGCTGTTTCAATTCCGCCAACAGGACTTTATAAAAATCGACCGCGCGTTGTTCCCCGCGCATGACCACGGCCGGGCCCATTTGAATCGTGCCGTCGAAAAAGGTCAGGGGAGAAGGTCTGCTGGAAGCAATCTGCAATACCTGTTGCCAGAGATCCGTGCATTGGCGGGACAGACCTACAACCTTTTTTAATTCATCGTAGTCCAGTTTCTTCCCTGAAACTTCCTCCAATTTCGGAACCAGTGCCTTGAATTGTTCGGATATCGAGGCTATATGGGCCTTGGTGATAGTGCCGATTCCCCGGTGGGTTTGAATCCCGACAACTGGCACGTTCCATTCTCGGCCGTAGTAGTTGAACCAGTCCTGTACATCGCGGCACTGGTTGGTGTTGAAGACTAGAATATCGGGGCGGGGAGGCCCCTCGATACCGGGATAGGCTTTGCTTATGGGGCTCTTACCCTGGATATAGGAGCCGATGTCTGCTGTAAGATAGGAGCAGATATCGGGAGAATAACCGATTGCGTTGGCAGTGGGAATAAAATCGGTGGCCATACGGGTGGCGCCAAGCATGGCGCCGTGATTTTCAGGGAAGAAGACCGTGAACCCGGCTGCACGCAGCAGTTCTGCGGGACCGACGCTGGTGCACCAGGCAACTTTGCGGCTTTTGGTCTTTGCAGCTTCGTCCAATTCGCGGAAATGCTGCTCCATGATTTCCTTCATCTGTTTGGTTGCTTGTATTTTTTTAAAAACCGGTTTTTTCTCCGTGTTCACTTCCCCTACTCCCATTGCAAAAATTATTGACTCTCTAAAGACAACAGCCCTTGTTCCGGCAGATCTTTATATGGATCCAGCCTTATAGTATAAATGTAGCACATTACCAAGATTAGGTGTGACTGTACAGATGAAATCTGATTCTTATATAATGGTAGGCACATTGAAGAAAGAGGGGTTTCATGGACTATTATCTGAATTACGATGGAAATAAAATCAATTTTTCGTTGCCCTCGGAATGGAATGTCCTCAGTTCCAAAGATTGTGCGAAAGCACCTGTGATCGAGAACGTTGCCGGTGAAATTGAGCGGTCTCTCGATAATCCGATAGGCTTCGCTTCACTGGAGGAGTTTGTACGACCGGGAATGAACGTTGTCGTGCTTTTTGATGATATTCAGAGAGCCACCCCTGCAAATCTGGCGATTCCGGCCATCCTGAATCGTCTCAATAAAGCGGGAGTGGGGGATGACCGTATCAGCGCCATTTGTGCTCGGGGCACACATCCTAAGCCTACCGAGGAACAGATTGAAAAGAAAGTGGGTGAAGAAGTCCTGCAGCGACTCAAGGATCGGATATCCATTCATGACGCCCAGTCGCCCGAAAATGTCCTGATCGGACGTACCAGCCGGGGAACCGCGGTGGCCATCAACAGGCATGTTGCGGAGGCCGATATTGTCATAGGCATCGGGACTTGTATTCCCCATCCCTATTCCGGATATGGAGGGGGATGCAAAATCTTCATGCCCGGTGTCTGTTCCTACGATACCATCAGCGCACACCACTACAACTGGCTGCGGAATAAAGATAGTCAGCTCAATAGATTGGAAGGGAATCCCTGGTACGATGAAACAGTTGAAATAGCCCGTTTAGGTGGACTTACCTACAAACTGGATTTTCTGTTGAATGAAAACAAAAAAGTGATCGGAGCGTTTTTCGGAGACCCGGTCGAAGCCCACCGGCAGGGGGCCAACCATGCAACCTCTCTTTACCTGGTGAATTTGCCGAAACTGGCGGATGTCGTGATTACGAGCGCATCCCCTCTTGAAATCGGTGTTCAGGCTACGAAAGCGCTTCTCAATGCCAGACTTGCCGCTCGAACCGGAGGTACGATTATCTGGGTTGCTTCCCAGAAACAGGCAGGTCCCTTGATGTCGTTGATCGAACAGATGGCTGCCGCTAAAAGCGCCAACGAGTATCATCGCAGACTGCTTCGCGGAGACATTCCTGAAAGCATCAGGCCTTTCGGCATTTCTTTCTTTATGCTGGGTGTTCCGTTTAAGGAATTATCCGAGAAATACAGGGTCATCCATGTTACTGAAGGATTGACGAAAGAGCAGGTGACGCTGATGAATTTTGATTACGCAGCGACGCTCGATGAGGCGATTGATGGTGTGCACAAAGAAATGCCGCAGGCGGACGTTACAATTCTCCCATCCGGAGGGACAATCATCCCCAGCATCGTATGAACGTGTAAACGTAAAAACGTGTGAACGTATAAACGTACAAACATAAGGACGATTATATGTTAATAAACGCGGCTTCATTTATCGAGCCGCGTTTTCTCACGTTCAGACGTTCAGACGTTCAGACGTTTGACAGTATCTGTTAGAGGATCGCTCCCGAATCCCGCAACTGCTGTACTTCTTCTTTGGTGTAACCGATTTCCTTAAGCAGTTCTTCGGTGTGTTGACCAAGTTTAGGTGCTTCTCTTCGCCAGGAAGCCGGGGTATCGCTGAAATCCCATGGGAATCCGACCTGTCGCATTTTCCCGACTTCGGGATGATCGATATCTATGAAATAGTTGTTTGCCAGGGCCTGTGGATCATTGCAGACTTCGCTGAGTCTTTGAATAGGAGTGGCGATGCATTTTTCTTTTTCAAGAATCGCCAGCCATTCATCCCGGGTTTTAGTAAGGAAGCGTTCATCCAGAATCTTAACCAGCTCCGCAGCGTTTTTACCCCGGGATTCGATACTATTGAACCGTTCGTTTCTCTTGGGAATTCCTGGCCCAGCATCGCCGAAGCGTCCATCATAAGACCGGCCAGATTGATAATACTTCCCATCAGGGAAGTATCGACCAGTTGCCCCTTGCCGGTTTTTTCCCGGGCAAATAACGCGGCTGTAACGGCCCATGACAAGATCAGGCCGCCCATTTCATCTCCCATACCGGGTAGAAACTGGGCCGGCGGACTGCCCTTTTCTCCGGCGCACATCATAAATCCAGAACGGGCGATTCCGGTATAATCGAATGAAAGCGCCCTTGCGTCGGGACCTTTTCTTCCCCAACCTGAAGAATGAGCATAGATAAGGCGGGGATTCCGACCCATTAAATCGTCCGGGCCAAGACCGATTTTAGCCGGAGCGTCAATACTCATATTGGTCAGGAAGACATCGGCGGTGTCGACCAGTTTCAGGAAAATTTCTTTCCCTTTCGGGTCTTTCAGATTCAGCGCGATGCTGCGTTTGTTGCGGTTGTTGCTTTCAAAATAAAAATTGTGCCCTTTCAGGCCGGTCTGCGCTCCAATAACTCGCATGAAGCCGCGTCCAGGATCACCCTCCTTCGCTTCGACTTTGATTACGTCAGCGCCAAGATCTCCAAGCCGTGTGCCTGCGACCGGTCCCTGTTGAAACATTGATATTTCTACTACTCGAACACCTGTTAATGGTCCAGACATCGGACTCCTCCTAAATGAAAAACTTTAAAAACTGATATCACCCGGCGGATCTCCCCATATTTTTAGCCTTTGTCAGGATTTCCGGCCGGGCCTCTTCCATCATGTCACGTAAAACTTCGTACCGCATCGTACGTTGTTCGAAGGTACGGTTTTGCAGTGCCCCCAGAAATCGTCCATCGAATTCCTTAAAATCCGAGCTATAAATATGATAGCTATCCGCGAAATGGCAGTACCGACCCACATGAATCTTTTGTCCCATAATTTCTGAAACCCGGTCTGCCATCTTCTTCTGTAATTGTACCAGAGCAAAAATGTTCATGAATGCGGCTTTGTAGGCATCATTTGAACGGAATCGAGCATTCAGATTCAGAAAACGCCTGCCGTTTTCTTCCGTGATGCGTCCCCAAAGATTTTGTAAGCAGGGCGGATCGTAACAATCGTTATCCTCCCATACCTTCCAGGTGACCGCCTGAGCGCGTCTTGTATAAGGAACTTCCGCCAATTTCTTGCACATGATTTCTATTTGGTCAAAAGGATTGAAACCGGGCGCGTCATAGGAAAACATACGCTGATGATAGGTATACTCCCACCGCGTGTCTTCAGGATCCTCCGGATTTCGAATCAGGTGATCCTTGATTCCCTCGCATACCTCCATGACATATTCCTGAAGTTCCTGCGGGCCTCCCGGGAAGTCTTTATGTATCATCGGTTCCTTGAGTGGATGGGTGATTGTCAGAATCATTGTAGAGTCTTTGCTGGGAGGGTCGCTGTCCTTGTCGTACTGCGTTCGGATATCGCAGCCGTTCCGGTTCAGTTCTACCAGGGATTCTTCCCAGCCTCGTGCGATGCAGTCGGCCTTGACATGTAAAACTGGTATACCGCTCATTGGAAACTCCGTTCATACAGAATGTGTCTTATAGCACGGGAACGTTTGAGGGAAAAGGGAAACTCTTCTAAATAGTTCTGAGTTCTGAGTTCTGAGTTTAGAGTTAAAAGTTAACAGCTAACAGTTTGAATTTACAGATCGAGGAAGAAAGGAACAGAATAACTCTCTCCTGCAAACCATCAACCATCAACTGTTAACTTCAAACTTCAAACATCTGACTCCTGGCTCCTGTAGATTGAAGTTAACAGTTAACAGTTAATAGTTTGAATTTACAGAGGAGAAACCTATAGCCATCACCTTATCACTCAGAACTTAGAACTCAGAACTTAGAACTCCTAATGTCTGCAGCTTCACGACTTCCAGCATCGCAACTATTCAAAGTGGCTGCTGCATTCAAAATAGCGCCATAAATGATTTTGATCCGGGTTTCCGGGACGTGATAGACTCAAATTGCGATTTTCTGTTACGGAGGCGGAACCTGATGCCCGAGCTTCCCCGTTTGAGAGATGCAATTATTAATGGCGATGACAAACTGGCGCTTGAGATTACACTGCAGGCCCTGAAAGAACAGGCCAATCCGGTTGAGTTGATCAACGAATGGATGATCCCTGCGATGGATGAAGTGGGGAGGCGTTTTGAAGCGCAGGAATTCTTTTTCCCCGAAATGCTCCTTGCGGCGCGCGCGATGAAACTGGCGCTTGAGCCCCTTCGCCCGCTGCTGGCGGAATCGGGAGTGCAGCCGACAGCCAGGGTCGTGATCGGCACTGTGAAAGGGGATCTGCACGATATCGGGAAAAACATGGTTTCCTATATGCTGGAAGGCTCCGGGTTTGAAGTGCATGACATAGGAATTGACGTTCCGGCTGAAAAATTTATCGAAGCGTTGCAGGCACGTAATGCCGATATCCTGGCTATTTCCGCGCTTTTAACGACAACCATGCCTGAAATGCAGAAGATCCTGGAGTTGGCGGACAGCTCAGGACTACGCAAAAAGGTTAAGGTCATGGTCGGAGGCGCGCCCATCACTCGAAGCTTTGCAAATGAAATCGGGGCGGATGGATATGGAGAAAACGCAGGATCTGCGGTATCCGTAGCCCGAGCACTGGTTGGTAAGTCATAGAGGATTTCAAAAGGAGTACTACATCAGGAGGCCTGTGGCTCAATACAAGGTAAAACCAAGATCTGAGGACACGGAAATAGTCAGGTCCACGGTGTGGTCGGCAGGACCAGGTTGCCATGGAACCTGTGGCGTGCTTGCCCATATTCGCAAAGGCAAACTTGTGAAAATAGAAGGGGACCCGGATCACCCCTGGAGCCAGGGACGTCTCTGTGCGCGATGTCTGGCGATGACCCAGTATGCGTATCATCCGGACCGGCTTACCCGCCCGCTTAAAAGAAAGGGCGAAAGGGGCGAAGGGAAATGGGAGGAAATTTCCTGGGATGAAGCATACGACCTGATTGAAAAAAGAATGGGACACATTCGGGAAGAGTTCGGCCCTGAAAGCATGATTTTCAGCATGGGAACCGGCAGGGATATCAGCTCATGGCTCTGCATGCTGGCCTATGCCTATGGAAGCCCCAATGTCATGTTCGCCCTGAGCGGCAACGCCTGCTACAGCCCCCGGATAGCCGCAGTGGAAACCGTTCTGGGCGACTACTGCGTTCCCGACGCCGCGCAGTGGCTGGAAAAACGATACGACGATCCGAAATACCGTGTTCCTGAATGTGTTGTAATCTGGGGTTACAATATTCCAAATACCTGCCCTGACAACATCTTCGGGCACTGGTTCATCGATCTGATGAAGCGGGGTGCAGAGTTCATCTGTATGGATCCAAGGCTGACGTGGTTTTCTTCCAGGGCCAAACACTGGCTGCGACTCTGAGGGCGGTTCTCGTGAAAACTACGTTGTATGGGACGCCGGGGATGAAAAGGCCGTTGTCTGGAATTCTGCAAAAGCGGACTATGAAAGTGGAAAAGCAACAGCTGCTTTGAACGGGAAATTTCCCCTCAATTTGACAAACAACACGCACATCGAGTGCAAAACGGTCTGGGATGCCTTTTGCGAAGAGGTCGGACAATATCCGCTTGAGCGTGTTGAGGAAATCACCTGGGTTCCCAAAGAGGAAATTCAGGCGGCTGCCCGGTTTTTTGCAAAAAGCAAACCGGCGTCCATCCATTGGGGCCTCCCGATCGATTCCACTCCCGGAATAACTCCGACCGCCCAGGCAATTACGGCGCTCTGGTGTATAACCGGGAATTTTGAAGTGCCGGGAGGGAATGTTGTCGCTCGAAATGCTTTCGAATGTGTGTCTTATGCCCTGCCCGGAGCGGAAGGTGTCATTAAGCTGGCTTCCAGGGAGGAGGATCTGAAAAGGATCAGTGTCGACAAGTAAGGTCCCTTCAGGAAATTCATCTGGCGGGCTCAGACCGATACGGCCCTGGACCAGATTTTTTCCGAAAAACCTTACCCGATCAAGGGCATCTGGATGCAAACCGGGAATTTAATAGCCGGAATCGGATTCGAGCCCAAAAAATGGAGGGAAGCCCTCAAGAAGCTCGATTTCGTGGTGGCCGTCGACCTGTTCATGACCCCCACGACACAGTTTGCAGATGTTGTTCTCCCCGCCGCCACATTTCTGGAAAAAGACAGCGTCCGGAGCTGGTGGGTTCCCCTGCAGTCCATTAACAAGGCAATGTCGGTTGAGGGCTGCAAACCGGATGTTGAAATAAACTTTGAGCTTGCAAAACGGTTCGATCCCAAACTGAAGTGGAAATCTGTGGAAGGCCTTTTTGACGATATTCTCAAGAATTCAGGCATGAATTTTAAGGAATTGCGGGAGAAGCAATGGGCCCTGCCTCCGGAAGGGAATCCCAGTGCACCGTATCATCGTCATGAAAAAGGACTGCTTAGAAAGGACGGACAGCCTGGTTTTGCAACGCCATCAGGGAAAATGGAACTCTATTCCTCTCTTCGCGAAGAATGGGGACTGGAGCCGTTGCCGCATTATGAAGAACCGCCTTTCACGGCCATCAGCAGACCGGATCTGGCCGAGAAGTATCCCTTGATCCTGTCTACCGGAAGGCGCTCGTTTGCCTTTTTCAATGCAGAACATCGCATGATTCCGTGGCTGCGGGAGCTGGATCCGGACCCGACAGTCGAAATCCATCCCGAAACGGCTTCCTCCCTGGGTGTTTCGGACGGGGAATGGGTGTGGGTTGAAAACTGGCTCGGAAAGCAGAAATTCAAGGCAAAAGTTACCATAGCTGTTTTGCCGCAAATGGTCATGGTGGCTCATGGATGGTGGTTTCCCGAGGAGGAAGGCGCGGAGCCCTCGCTATTCGGCGCATGGAAATCGAATGTGAATCAATTAATTCCAATGGGCAGCCAGGGGAAGGACGGACTCGGCTCTCCTTTGAAAAACCTCTTGTGCAGAATTTACAAGGTTCACCCAGAGGCGGAATGAAGAACATGAATAAGAAGAAGCCGGAATTCGGTTTGTTGATCGATTACGAATATTGTACCGGATGCCATGCCTGCGAGCTGGCCTGTGCCCAGGAATATACGCACAAGGTAGGCGTTCGGGGTATCAAAGTATTTGAGGTTGAACAGACACGGCCCGATGGAAGCGAGTATCTGGCCTACTTCCCCTTTCCGACCGAAACCTGCCTGCTCTGCCCGCACCTGACGCGGGAAGGCTTCGAACCCGCCTGCGTAAAACATTGTATGGCCGCGTGCATGAAATACGGAAGAATTGAAGATCTGGCGAAAGAAATCGGTGTAAAACCGCGAATGGTTCTCTGGGGTCCCCGGTAACAAAAACAGTTGCACGTTGGAACGTTGACATGTTGAACGTTCTCACGTCGTTTTTACTCAGAACTCAGAACTCAGAACTTCAAACTCCTCACACTATTGAATCCACACGGGTAATGATAAGGTGGCCTAATTCGAAAAACCTGCAGAATCCATTGCGCAGTTTAATTGGGATCTCTTTGGACCGATCTTCTTCCTGAAAGCGGGAGGCGATTTGAGCGATCTGGTCTTTGAGTTCGGGATCGGTTAATAGGGCCAGCAGCTGCATCATTTCAACACTCCGGTACAAAGCATTCAGCAGATGGTCCCAGTCCGACGCAGCGGCCTGTGCACAGGCCGCAAAGCGCTGTTCCAGCTGACGGATTGCCTCAGTCATTGCCTGCTGCTCGTTCAGTGCGATAGTCATCAGTCCTACCAATGCAAAGCCGGCGCGCATTGCAGCCGCCGATCGGTCTGCCTGTGTCCCGGAACCGACACTTAATTGAGCCTGTTCGTCAACGCTCTTTATCATGGTGGCGGCCTGTGGATTCCCTTCACTGAACTGATGCGCCAGTGTATTCAGGCCGTTGTAGATTGAGAATGTTGCATTCAATAGGCGATCTTCGAAAACTCCCGCCTGTTTGGTTCCTTCGCGAAAGAGAGTGATGCGCTGATCGATGAGGTCTTTATAGCGTCTTTTACCGTCCAGGGTGCGGGAAAGTGCTGTCAGGATTTCAACGGTATAATTTGCTCCGACGATTATCTGGCCCTCGACATCGCCTTCCCTGTCGGCGTATTGTCCCAGGTACTCTCTCCATAATTTCATCAGATAATTGCCTGATTTCCCTTGTCCCGGCGGATATATCATGCTCTTAACAACCCTGTAACCATCAACTCAGAACTTCAAACTCAAAACTCCTTAAACGGCCTGTCTATTTAAGGTAACAGATTTTATTATCCGGTATAATACTTCCCTTATGTTAAAGATCCGTGATGTTCCAATCAATCCTCCGCTTGTCCTAGCTCCGGTTGCCGGGCACACCGGTTCAGTTTTTCGCCGGGCGATCAAAGATTTGGGCGGGTGCGGCCTGGTGGTGTCTGAACTGGTGAGTACGGAAGGGATGACCCGACACAATACCAGGATGGCCCACCTTACTCATTTTGTTGAGGCGGAACGGCCTATTTCCATTCAGATTTTCGGCTCGGACAGCAGGCGCATGGCTGAATCGGCAGCGATGGTGGAGGAAATGGGTGCAGATATCGTGGACATCAATGCGGGATGCCCGGTCAAGAAAGTTGTGAAACAGGGAGGTGGGAGCAACCTGCTTCGCGAGCTGCCGCTGCTTGAGAAGATTATAAAAGAGGTGAGAAAAGCGATCAGAGTTCCGTTGACGATAAAGATCCGTTCCGGCTGGGACCGTAATTCGATCAATGCCGTTGAGGTGATGAAGCTTGCTGAAGATTGCGGCGTGGAAGGGTTGACCATCCACGGCCGCACCCGCAGTGATTTATTCGGAGGACAGGCGGATTGGAAAATAATCAGGAAGGTGAAGCAGCAGGCAAGAATTCCGATTATCGGGAATGGAGATGTTTTTTCACCGGTGGATGCCGAAAGAATGTTCGAAGAAACCGGAGTTGACGGTGTCATGATAGGACGCGGAGTGCTGAGTAATCCCTGGTTGATCCGGCAGTCCTGGAATTACATCTGCGGCAAACCGGTTATAAACGCCAGCCTGAAGCAGAAAGCGGATTTTATGTCGCAATTCCTTCGGCGGGTCTGCAATGAGGCTCCTCCGCCTGTAGCGCTGGGAAAGATGAAAAAAATCGGCGGTTGCCTGTCAAAAGGATTTCCCCAGGGCGCCCACCTCAGAGCCCGGATTCATAGCGCCAATACAACTGAAGAATGTTTTGAAGCTTTGCGGACATACATCAAACAGGAAGTCGATAACGTGTCATTTTAAAGTTTAACAAAGGCGACGCCGATGCTGACAAGATAGAGCAGTATCATCGGCACGGACCATATCGTAAGGTTGACAGGATCCCCTGTGGGAGACAGCAGGGCAGCGATAATGACCAGGATAAGCACTGCATATTTGAAATTTTTCAGAAGAAATTTCGAGCTGACCAGGCCGAACAGTGAGAGAAATGCGATCAAGATTGGCATTTCAAAGATAAGTCCGAAACCGATGAGCATCATGATCACGATATCAAAATAACCCGTAACATCAATCAAGGGAGTGAACGCCTTTGCAAAAGTAAGCAGCCACTCCAACATTGACGGCAGGACAGCGTAATAACAGAATGTTCCACCC